>JAZSAA010000031.1:0-4689 GCA_045601625.1 Clostridia bacterium
GCCTGCCAGCGGGACGGCAGCCCCGCCATCGTCGACGGCGACATGCCCACCATCATGGCCGGGCTGGCCTGCGGCGAGCCCAACATCCTCGGCTGGGACATCCTGCGCAACCACGCCGACGCCTTCCTGGCCTGCCCGGACTGGGTCAGCGCGCGGGGCATGCGGATGCTGGCCGCACCGATGCGGGGCGACCCCGCCGTGGTCAGCGGCGAATCCGGGGCCGTGGGCATGGGTGTGATCGACGCGCTGATGACAAACCCGGCCTATGGCGAATTGAAGGATGCCCTGGGTCTGGGCTCGGACAGCCGCGTGCTGCTGTTCTCCACCGAGGGCGACACCGACCCGGAGAACTACCGGAGGATCGTCTGGGGCGGGGCGTATCCGACGCCCGCGGAATGAGCTATGGCGGCCCGGGGCCGCCGCTACAGGAACGCCGCGCCACGCCCTTTGTAGCGGGGGCGCCCGCGCCGCCACAAATTACAACGCTATCGAAAGGGGATAACACCTACGGCACTGGATTATTCCGCGATCAAGGCCGCTGCCGAGGGCTGCAAAGATGACAATGATCCGCTTCCTGCGGGCGATGATCTCCCACCCCGGCGAGAGCTGCGAAGAGCGGGAAGTGATCGCCTGCATCAAGGCCGAGATGGAAAGGCGGGCTATGACAGTGTCGAGGTGGACGGTCTGGCCTTGATGCGCGTGCTGCTTCGCGGGAAGACCGTCGCCCAAGACGGCGCGTTCACCGGCAAGCGGGGCGACGGGCGGTACCTGCGGCGGAAAGAGAGCAGTCTGTGTTCATGAGAGTAGGAATTCAAAACATCGGCTGCGTCGTGATGGCCTCCGGGCTGTCGGCGCGGTACGGGAAGGACAAGCTGCTGGAGGACCTGGGCGGCAGGGCGGTGGTTTTGCGCACCGTGGACAGCCTGACTTCCGCTGGCCTTGATCCGCTTGTGGTGACCCGCAGCGACGCCGTCGCGGCGCTGATGGAACGGGAAGGCGTCGCCTGCGCGGTCCACGACGGGCCCCTCAAGAGCGACACCATGCGCACGGGCATTGAAGCCCTGCCCCCGGACGCGGCGGGCTTCCTGTTCATGCCCGCCGACCAGCCCCTCGCGCTGCCCGACACGCTGCGCAGGCTGGCGGCACGGTACCTTGAAAACCCGGCCCGGGCCGCGCGGCTGGGGTATGGGAACACCCCCGGCAGCCCGGTGCTGTTCCCCGCCGCCTGCCGGGAGGCCCTGCTGGCCTACCGGGGCGACCGGGGCGGCATGGACGTGCTGAAAAGCCAGCGCATCCCCTGCGATATCGTGCAGGCGTCGCATCCCTGGGAGCTGTGGGACGTGGACACCCCCGAGGCCATGGCGCGGGCGCGGGAAATCTATCGCGCAGGCCATCTGTAATGGCGGCGCAGGCGCCGCCGCTACAATGTCTTCGGGCCGATCATACAGGCAAAGGAGCGAAACCGTCACGATGATCTACCTTGACAACGCCGCCACCACGATGATGAAGCCGCCCTGCGTCGTCGAGGCGGTGGCTGGGGCGCTAACCGCGCTGGGCAACGCCTCCCGGGGGGCCCACGAGGGGGCGCTGAACAGCAACCGCCTGTTGTACCGCACCCGGCGGAAGCTGGCGGCGCTGTTCGGTTGCCCGAAATCGGAGCAGGTGGTGTTCACCGCCAATTCCACCGAGGCACTGAACATCGCCATCAGCGGCACGCTCCGGGCGGGCGACCACGTGATCACCACGGCGCTGGAGCACAATTCGGTGCTGCGCCCGCTGTACCGGCTGAACCGGGAGCGGGGTGTGGCGCTGTCCATCGTGCCGGCGGACGGCAGGGGCCGGGTCGATTACCGGGAGTTTGAGCGGCGCATCCGGCCCGACACCCGCGCAATCGTCTGCACCCACGGCTCAAACCTGACGGGGAACCTGCTGGACGTCGACCGGATCGGACAGATCGCCCGGGCCCACGGCCTGCTGTTCATACTGGACGCCTCCCAGACGGCGGGAGCGTTACCCATCGACATGGCGAAGTCCGGCGTCTCGCTGCTGTGCTTCACCGGACACAAGTCGATGATGGGGCCCCAGGGCACCGGCGGGCTTTGCGTCAACGGGAACATCGACGTGGCGCCCCTCACGGTCGGCGGCACCGGCGTGCAGTCGTACCTGGAGACACAGCCCCGGGAATACCCGACCCGGCTGGAGGCGGGCACGCTGAACGGCCACGGCATCGCGGGGCTCTCGGCAGCGGTGGATTTCATCAACGCCACCGGCATCGACGCCATCCACGCCCACGAGACCGCCCTGGCCCGGCGGTTTTACGAGGGTGTCGTCCATATCCCCGGGGTGCGGGTCTACGGCGACTTTTCCGGCTGGAACCGCTGCCCCATCGTGTCGCTGAACGTGGGGGATATGGATTCGGCGATGGTCAGCGACGCGCTGGCACAGGGCTACGGCATCGCCACCCGACCGGGGGCTCACTGCGCGCCGCTGGCGCACCGGGCGCTGGGCACCGAAGCACAGGGCGCGGTGCGCTTCAGCTTCGGTTTTTTCAACACCATGGAGGAGGCCGACGCAGCCGTCGAAGCCGTTCGGGAGATTGCAGATAGATAAAAGGAGGAACACATCATGGAACGCACCCTCGACTGCATGGGCATGGCCTGTCCGCTGCCCGTGGTCAACGCAAAGAAAGCCATCGAGGCGTTTACGGAGGACGGGACGCTGCACATCATGGTGGACAACGAGACGGCGGTGCAGAACCTGACCCGCCTGGGCGAGCACAACGGCTTCAGGGTGTCCTCGACCCGGGACGGGGAAAAGGCGCTCACCGTCACCATGGCCGTGGTGGCCGGGGCGGGCAAGCAGGCCGCCGTGCCCGCCCAGGCCCTTTCCTGCCAGGTTTCCGCTGCCGGCGGCGGCAGGGTGGTGGTGATTTCCGCAGACACCATGGGCACCGGCGACGAGAAGCTGGGCAAAAAGCTGATGAAGGCCTTCATATTCGCCCTGACCAGCCAGGACGAGACCCCGGACAAGGTGATCTGCTACAACACCGGGGCCCGGCTGACCACCGTCGATGCGGACACCATCAAGGACCTGAAAGCCCTGGAGGCGGCGGGGACCACCGTCATGACCTGCGGCACCTGCCTGGATTTCTACGGCCTGAAGCAGCAGCTGCAGGTGGGCATCGTCTCCAACATGTACGACATCGTGGAGGCCCAGATGAACGCCGCGCTGGTCATAAGGCCGTAATGCGGGCAAAGGAGCGGCGGCTGATCGTCGCGTTCCGCACCACCCACGACGCCATGGCGTGCGAGGACTTCTGCGACGAAAAGTGCGTCGAGGGACGGCTGATTCCCCTGCCCCGCCAGATCAGCGCCGGCTGCGGCCTGGCCTGGAGCGCCCCGCCGGGAGACGCGGCGGGGCTGCGGGCACTGTTGGAAGAAGCGGGCATTGCGCCGCTGAATATGAAGGAGTTGGACATCTGATGGAGACGAACGCGATGCTCACCCGGCTGGCGAGCTGCGCCGGGTGCGGCGCGAAGGTGGGCGCGGGCACGCTGGCCAGCCTGCTGGGGGATTTCAGGACCCGCACCGATCCGAGGCTGGTCGTCGGCTTCGACAAGAGCGACGACGCCAGCGTGTACGTGGTCAACGATGAGACGGCGCTGATCCAGACCGTGGACTTCTTCCCGCCCATCGTGGACGACCCGTACCTGTTTGGCCAGATCGCCGCCGCCAACGCCCTGTCCGACGTCTACGCCATGGGCGGCGAGCCGAGGCTGGCGCTGAACGTGATGTGCGTGACGGAGGCCATGGAGGAGACATGGATGCGGGAGATCCTGCGGGGCGGCTACGACAAGGCCTACGAGGCAGGGGCGATCATCTCCGGCGGCCATACCATCCGCGGCAGCGAGCCCCTGTACGGCCTGGCGGTCACCGGCTTCGCCAGGCCCGACCAGATCCGCCGCAACGACGCCGCGAAGCCCGGGGACGCGCTGGTCCTGACCAAGCCCCTGGGCGTAGGCATACTGACCACGGCGGCCAAGGCGGAACTGGTCGAGGCATCGGTGATGGATAAGGTTTACCGTCAGATGGCGACCCTGAACCGGGACGCCTGCCGGGCCATGCAGCAATACAGGACCCACGGCTGCACCGACGTGACCGGCTTCGGCCTGATGGGCCACGGCTGCGAGATGGCCCAGGGCAGCGGCTGCACGCTGCACATCCAGGCGAACAAGGTGCCCTTCCACGCCGAGGCGCTGGAGCTGGCCGACATGGGCCTGGTGCCCGCCGGGGCCTACCGAAACCGGGACTTCGCCGAGGGTTCAACAAGCGTGCGCGGCGGGGTGTCCCGTGCCATGCAGGACATACTCTACGACCCCCAGACCAGCGGCGGCCTGCTGATCGCCGTGGACGAAAGGGACGCGGAGGCGCTGCAGGGAGAGATTCCCGGGGCAGCGGTGATAGGATATGTGACGGAAAGAGAAGAATGGGCGATTGTGGTGGAGGGTAACGTTATATCCTGATTTGTCGGGCTGACGCCCGTTTGAAGGGGGGACAGGTCCCCCTTCAATACATCCTCCTCAGATTTGCCTGAAATCCTGCGGATTTCCGGGCGGCAAATCTGCAAGGAAGCCTTTTTTGCTCTGGTCGACAGGCTCCCTGCCGCAAAAAAGGCCCCGCCCGCGGCGTA
>JAZSAA010000032.1:0-4056 GCA_045601625.1 Clostridia bacterium
TACCCCACTGGAGACCCCCTGCCATAAGGGACGCAAACGGCCCCCCCCACATGGGCGGCCCCTTTTGCGTCACAGATTGACGACCTCCACCACCGTCAGCACATTCCCGTCCACGGTGAAGCGCACGTCGTACCCGGCGAAGGCGACGCCGTAGCGCCTGCCGTCTTCGCCGTGGCGGTAGCCTGGGCGGGGGTCCTGGGCCAGCACCTCGATCAGCGCCCGGCGCTTGTCCGGGGGGACGATCGAGAGAAGGGCCTCGGGGAAATTCACCTCCAGGCGCTCGTAGCTTATGCCGTCGGTGAAGCCGCCTGCGGCCTCGGGATGGCAGTCGGCATAGGGGATGTAGGGCTTGATGTCGTATATGGGCGTGCCGTCCATCAGGTCGGCCCCGGCCACGCGCAATACCGGCCCCTCCGGGCCGGTCAGGTCGATTCCCTCCAGCTTCACGCAGCTCAGTCCCAGGGGATTGGGCCGGAAGGGAGAGCGGGTTGCGAACACGCCCATGCGCCGGTTGCCGCCCAGCCGCGGCGGCTTGACCGTGGGCGACCAGCCCGACAACACCGATTCCGAGAACAGCCAGATCAGCCACAGGTGGCTGAAGCCCTCCAGCCCCCGCAGGGCCGAGGGGTCCCGGTATTCCGGTTCGAAGGTGATTTCGGCCTTCAGCGCGTCCACGAGCCCGCCCTGGCGGGGAATGCCGAACTTCGACGGGAAATCCGTGTGGATGACGGCGATGGGCTTCAATTGGAGCACGGCGTCAGCGCTCCCTGCCCAGGAAGAACAGGGCCACTGTGCCCGGCCCGGAGTGCGCGCCGATGACGGGCCCGACATAGCTGATGACGACCTCCTTCACCCCGAAGCGGGTGCGCATGATGTCCGCCAGGTAGTTGGCGTCCTCCAGGCAGTCGCCGTGGGAGATGAACACCGTCTGTATGCCCAGGTCCACACCCAGCTCCCCGGCTTTGTCCGCCAGGGCCTTCAGCGAGGCCTTGCGCCCCCGGGCGGTGGCCACCTTGATCAGGTGGCCGTCGTTGTCCACGTGCATGACGGGCTTGATGCTGGGCATGCTGCCCACCACGGCGGTGGCCCCGGAGATGCGGCCGCCCCGCTTCAGGAACATCAGGTCGTCGATGGTGAACCAGTGGCACAGGTGCAGCTTGTTGTCCTCGACATAGTCCCGCACCTGTTCGATGGTCTTGCCCTGCTGCTTTTGCATCCAGGCAAGATAGACCATCAGACCCTGGCCCATCGAGGCGCACAGCGAATCGACGGCGTAGACCTTGCGCTCGGGGTAGCGCTCGGCCAGCTCCCTGGCCGCCGCGGCGCCCGCGTCGAAGGTGCTGCTCAGGCCCGAGGAGAAGCCGATGTAAAGCACGTCCCGGCCCGCCCGGAGCGCCGCCTCCATGGGCTCCAGAAAGTCGTTGAAGTTGACCGCGGAGGTCTTCGCCGGGCATTTCGTGCGCAGCTTTGCGTAGATCTCTCTGAAGGAAATCTCCCGCTCGTCCAGGTAATTGACGTATTTTTGGCCGTCCACGTCCACGTACAGCGGCAGGACGGAGAGCTCCATTTTTTCCGCCAATGCGGCGGGAAGGTCGCAGGAAGAGTCGGTCATGAGAACATAATCGGACATGCGTCGTACCTCCCTATCGTTATTGCTGGTATCCTCCATCCCGTCCATTATAGCATGGATCAACCGCTGTGTCTTTGACAATGCCCTTATTTAAAGGTTTTGTAATGATTCTGCGAGGGCCGCGCCTTCAATCTGCCGATAATATGAAGAAGCGCCCGGTCATCGCCCTGAAAGGCGCGGAACCTGTCACGCGCCCTCCCGGCGGATGGCGGCCTTCCTGCGCCATACGCCGCTGCGGTAGCGCAGATAGCCGGCGACGGCCACCAGCGTCCAGGTGAAGGCCGTGCCCAGCCAGATGCCCCACACGCCGATGGAGGGAATCATGGTCAGCGGCTTGGGAAAGGCGATGCGGCCCGTCATCTCGCAGGCGCCGGAGATCAGCGAATAGGCGCTGTCGCCCGCGCCGTTCAGCACGCCCCGGCAGGCGTAGATCATGCCCAGCGGGGCCAGGAACCAGGTGGTGAGCCGCAGTCCCTGCGCGCCGTAGCGAATGACCTCCGCGCCCTGCTCGGTGTCTACGAACAGGCCCATCACCCAGGGGCTGAACAGCTGGAAGGCCAGCGTCATCACCGCCGAGAACCCCAGGATCAGCAGCACGGCGTGGCGGAAACCCTGGCTGACCCGCCCGCCCTTGTTCGCGCCGATGTTCTGCCCCGTAAAGGTGGACAGCGCCGAGAACATGGACATGTAGGGCTGCTGCACCAGCGCCTCCACCCGGCTGGTGGCCGTGAAGGCTGCGCCCACCACCGAGCCGAAGCTGTTGACCACCGATTGCAGCACGATCAGCGAAAGCGCCACCATCGAGGATTGCACCGCCAGCGGCACCCCGATGCGGAAGCACTGGCGGATCAGCGCCGGGTCCGGCCGCCACATGGACCTGTCCAGTATGAACATGGGGTTGTGGCGGGAGGCGTAGAGGATGCAGCCCACCGCCGAGAGCAGCTGTGAGATGATGGTGGCCCCGGCCGCGCCGCCCACGCCCCAGTGGAGGCTGCGGATGAAGTACAGGTCGAGGAACACGTTGAGTATGCTGGCGGCCACCAGGAAGAACAGCGGCGTGCGGGAATCGCCCACGCCCCTGAGTATGGAGGAGATGCAGTTGTACATGGCCACCGCGATCACGCCGGCGCAGCGCACCTGCATGTAGACGACGGCCTGGTCCATGATGTCGGCGGGCGTGCCGGTCAGCCCCAGCACCGCCCGCGCCAGGCCGCAGCCCAGACCGCCCATCAAAAGCGCGGCGGCGGTCATGATGTACACGGCGTTGGTGATGGCCCGCTTGACCATGTCGGGCCGGTCCGCGCCGAAGGCCTGGGCGATCAGTATGCCCACGCCGCCCGACAGGCCGGTGCACAGCGAGAGGAAGAGAAAGCTCAGAGAATTGGTGGCGCCGATCGCGGCCAGGGCATCCGGCCCCACGAAGCGGCCCACGATCATCATGTCCACCATGCTGTACACCTGCTGGAAGATGTTGCCCACCAGCAGCGGCACCATGAACCGCAGCAGCAGCCCCGTGGGGCTGCCCTGGGTCATGTCCATCATGTGATGCGTCTTTCTGCGAATATGCATGCGGCGGTTTCCTCGCTCACCATCCGAATTGGTCCCATCCATGATAACCATTCGGGGCCGTTCATGCATTGCGTTTGTGTTGACTTTTATCGGAGTTTTGATACGCGGCCCTGTGCGCGGGCCGGGTCCCTCCGTCCGGGCGGCGGTGGGACACGGCCACGGCGGCGTTCTTCCGGGGACGCGACTACAGGTTCAGGCCCTGCTGGCCGAATTCGCCGTCTGCGCCGTTAAAGTAGCGGTGCAGATCATAAGGCGCGTAGATGCCGCTGTCCGTCACCACGCCGGAGACCAGGTGGGGCGGGGTGATGTCGAAGCTGGGGTAGTAGCCCTTTACGCCCTGGGCGGCGGTGCGCACGCCCATGGCCTGGAGCACGAACTCCGGGTCGCGCATTTCGATGCTCACGGTGTCAATGTTCGGGTGTCCCGGGTCGGGCGCGCCGGTGACGAAGTAGGGGATACCCATGTACTTGGCCACGATGGCGATCTGGAAGGTGCCCACCTTGTTGACCACGTAGCCGTCCAGGCTGATGGCGTCGGCGGCGGAGGTGAACACGTCCACGGCCTCGTTTTGCATAACCGTGGCGGGCATGTTGTCGGTGATCACGGTCACGTCGAAGCCCATGTCGTTGCAAACGGTGGCCGTCAGCCGCGCCCCCTGGAAATAGGGGCGGGTCTCCGGGCAGAACAGGCGGATGTTCTTGCCGCGCTCCCGGCATACCTTCAGCATCATGCCGACGATGGTCTCGCCGAAGCACTGGGTCATGACGGTGCCGTTGTCGGGGAACATATCCACCAGGTACCCGGCGGTGCGGTAGACCTTGCTGTAGCGCAGGTCGTTGGCCGCGACGGTGTGCTCC
>JAZSAA010000033.1:0-2930 GCA_045601625.1 Clostridia bacterium
AGTCAGTTTCGGCCGAAGGCCGAAACCGCGGATTTTCAAATTGAAAATTTGAAAACCGCGCCGCTTGTACCGCCACTAAATACTAACCACTAAATACTAAATACTCAAATTCTGATTTATCGAGCACAGCTCGATAAATCAGAATATATCCTCCCGCCGTCCATCCGATACACGGCGTCACCGTATTTCGCTGCCTCATTGTCGTGGGAGACGATCAGCACGGCCATGCCGCTTCGGGCGGCGTCCTTCAGCACCGTCAGCACCCTCTCGGTGTTGGCGTCGTCCAGGTCGCCGGTGGGCTCGTCGGCCAGCAGCGCAGCCGGGTTCTGCGCCAGCGCGCGGGCGATGGCCATGCGCCGCAGCTCGCCGCCGGAAAGCTCCGCGGTGCGGGCGGCGGCCAGGCGGTCGATGTCCAGCGCCTCCAGCCATCGCAGGGCCGCCTTTTCATCCCCGCCGCCGTACATCGCCCCCGGCAGCACCACGTTTTCCAGCACCGTCAGGCTGTCGATGGCGCTGCGGCCCTGGGGCACCACGCCGATCTTTTCATTCCGCAGCCGCGACAGCGCGCCGTCGCCCAGGGCGTAGAGGTCCGTATCCCCCAGCCGCACGATCCCCTCGGTGGGCGTCAGCAGGCCCGAGAGCATGTGCAGCAGCGTGGTCTTGCCCGAGCCGGAGCGGCCCATCAGCACCGTCACCTCGCCCGGGCGCAGCTCGAGGCTGACCCCCTGCACGGCGTAGAAGTAATTGGCCTGGCCGGTTTTGCGCATGTAGCGCCGGGAAACATTCTCCGCCTTCAATGTCATGTCAAACGCCCTCCCTCAGCGCAATGCCCGCGTCCGTGCGGCTCAGCCGCCAGGCCGACCAGGCGCTGGCCAGCGCGCCGACCAGCAGCGTCGCCAGCAACGTGCCTGCCGCCAGCGCCAGGATCACCCCGGCCGGGGGCGTCAGGTAGGGCAGGCCCAGCCGGGTCTCGATCAGCGTGGCGAAGGGGAACACGACGATGGCCGCGACGCCCACGCCGATCAGGCCCCCCGCAAGGCTGCACAGCGCCGACTCCGCCAGCATCAGCCGGCTCAAGCCCCGCCGGGACGCCCCCAGCAGCCGCAGCACCGCGAACTCCCGACGCCGCTCGTTCACCATCATGGCATAGGCGATCAGCAGTACGGCGAAGGCCAGCGCCCACACCGCGCCGATCAGCGCCGCCACCGTGCGGGAGATGCCCGTCAGGCTGTCGGACACGTCGGTGAACATGCTCCGCGCCCGCACGGCGGTGACCTTGCGCACGTGGCCGTTCAGGGCGTTGTTCACCGCGCCCACGTCGTACCCCTCGGCCACCCGCACGTACACCGCCGAGATCAGGTCGTTGGTGCCGGTGGTGATCTTGTGGCTGACGCCCTTGGCCTCGGCGGCGGCCAACAGGTCGCGCAGGGTGTCCAAGGTGCAGTAGACAGCGGTGTCCAGGCCCGTGCCGGTCTCGGCCAGCTTCGCCACCACGTGGGTGTTCAGGTCGTAGATGCGCAGGTCCTCCCCCACGTCGGCGGTGACGTCGCACCCCACGGCCACCTCCATCTCCCCCAGCGCCCGGCTGGTGCTGCGGTCGATCCAGGGCTTCACGGTGAAATCGGTGGCCGGATCGATGCCGATCACCTGCACCTTCACGGCGCAGCAGTCCGCCTTCAGCGAGGCCAGGAAGGTCTGGGGCGCAGCGATCTCCACGCCCTCCACCTCGCGGACCTTCTCCAGCACCGAGGCGTCCATGTAGAAAGCCCCGGTGGTACCCTGGAGGAGCATGTTCTTGAAGGAGACCTTGCTCTCGGCGGTGGCGGGCATGACGATGATGTCGGCCCCCAGCCGCGCCTCCAGGCTGTCCAGCCCGCTTTGCAGCGAGCGCACCACCACCGAGCCGCCGAACACGCAGAGGGCCAGGAAGGCCGTCAGCAGCACCAGCGCCGCGGTCCTTCCCGGCCTTCGCGTCAGGTTTTTGATGGGCAGTTTTCCCAGCTTCATGCGTTCCTCCCACGGGCCATCAGGCACCCGGCCAGCGCGACGACCAGCGTCAGCGCGAACAGCACCAGCATCGCCGGGCGCATCACCATCCGACAGCGCATGGTGTTCATTTTGCAGATATCGATCAGCGTGCCGGGGGTCAAAAGCCCCGCGACGGACACCGGCAGCGTCGCCAGATACAGGCCCTGCCGCTGTCCGGGAAACACCAGCGCCAGCAGCGCCATGACCGCCTGCGCAGCCCCCAGCGCCAGCACCGCCCGAGAAGCCCAGTGACAAGCCCCGAAGCTGCCGTCCTCGTGCACGCAGGCCCCCAGAAACGTCTGGCTGCCGACGGCGATGACGAGGGAGAGGATGAGGACGATCAGGGCGGGCACCATTGTTTTTCTCATTGGAACCTCCTTTACATATTCTGATATATCGAGCTGTGCTCGATATATCAGAATTTGAGTATTTAGTATTTAGTGGTTAGTATTTAGTGGCGGTGCAAATCCCTACGGGATTTGTTTGATTCAAAGGAAACGGCAGAGATTGCAACGTTTCTTGGTCCTTAAATCAAAAGAAATCCGCAAGGATTCCCTCCTCCACTAACCACTAAATGCTAAATACTAAATACTGAATTCTGATTTGTCACCCCGCGACAAATCAGAATTGTTCACTCCACAAAATTCTCGTTGACAATCTCCCTTGCCACCCTTCCGTGCTCCAGCACGATGGTGCGCTGGGCGGCTTCGGCGACTTCGGGGTCGTGGGTGACGACGATCAGGGTGGTGCCCTCGCGGTGGAGCTGGCGGAACAGGTCCAGCACGATGTTCTCGTTGGCCTCGTCCAGGTTGCCGGTGGGCTCGTCGGCCAGGATCAGCTCGGGGTGGTTGATCAGCGCCCTGGCCACGCATACGCGCTGCTGCTCGCCGCCGGAGAGCTGG
>JAZSAA010000034.1:0-4199 GCA_045601625.1 Clostridia bacterium
TGCCCGCGCCGCGGCCCAGGTGCATCAGCACCGTCTCGGCCTGGGCGTCCCTGTGGTGGGCCAGGGCGATGAGCTCCTCGCCGCCCTCGTCTTTTGATTGCCGCAGCCGTTCGTAGCGCAGCCGCCGCGCCGCCGATTCCAGCCCCTCCCGCCGCGCCGCCGCCGCCGCGGGGACGTCCAGCCGGGCGCAGAGGAACGGGATGTCCAGCCGCCGGCAAAGCGCGCGGCAGAATTCGGCGTCCCCGGCGCTCTCGGGCCTTATGCCGTGGTCGATGCTCGCGGCGTACAGCGTCAGCGCGAAGGCCTCCCGGGCCTCGGCCAGCAGCGCCGCCAGCGCCACGGAGTCCGCGCCGCCGGACAGCGCGATCAACACGCGCCTGCCCCGGGCGACGCCAAAATCCGCCGCGCGCGGGAAGGGCGGCTTCGCATAAGATTCCAACATAACGCTACTATTATAATCGTTCGCAAAAAAATTAGCAACCGGTATTGTCCGCAAAACGGCATAAATGCTGTAAAAAGAGTTTAAAATCATGGTATGCGGGAAAATATTGGCAGGGCGGCGGTCCTCGCGGCGGCGGCGGGCTTTGGCGGCGTTCACGACAGGAATTCCCTGAAAACGGGTCATTTGCCAGCATACCGCCGCGCCCGTCCGGCAAGATTACAGGATGGCTCGCGGCGCGGGGCGCTGCCGCGATTGGCATTTTCCGGCAAGGCGGGCCAAGGGGAAAGAGGGAGGAATGCGCGATGGGGGACAGATTCAGGCGGCTGGCGCTGACGCTGGCCGCGGCGACGGCGGCGCTCATGCTGTCGCCGCAGCTGGGGGCGGTGTCCCGGCTGCCGGACGAGATGGTGCTGGACGCGGGCGCGGTGACGGTGATCCCGGTGTCCTCGGCGGTCCACGCCGACGCCAGCGGCGACGACGGGGCCATCGCCCGGCTGGAGGCGGCCAATGAGGGCGGCCTGCGGCTGACGGCGGGGGAGATGGGCGAGGGCAGGCTGACCTTCAGCCTGCTGGGCTTCGTGCCGCTGCGCACGGTGAAGCTGTCGGTGCGGCCCGAACGGGTGCTGGCGCCCGGCGGCCAGTCGGTGGGCGTGGCGATGACCACCGGCGGCGTGGTGGTGGTGGGGAATTCCGACCTGGGCCGCACGCCCAGCCCGGCGCGGCTGGCGGGGCTGAAGAGCGGGGACGTGATCCAGTGCGTCAACGGCGTGCCGGTGGAGGGCGCGAAGCAGCTTTCCGCCTGCCTGGCCGGGGGCGGGCCCGCCCGCCTGCAGGTGCTCCGGGACGGCAGGACGCTGGATTGCGACGTCACCCCCGTCCGGGACGAACGGGACGGCAATTACCGGCTGGGGGCCTGGGTGCGCGACAGCACCGCCGGCGTGGGCATCCTGACGTTCTACGACCCGCAGACCGGCGGCTTCGGTGCGCTGGGCCACGCCATCGCGGACATCGACACCGGGGTGCTGCTGCCGGTGGGCGAGGGCGCGCTGTACGCCAATGACGTGACGGCGGTGAACCCCAGCAGGGCCGGCGCGCCGGGAGAGCTGGCCGGCGACTTCATGAAGCGCAAGGCCCGGCTGGGCCGCGTGACGGCCAACTGCGAATACGGGGTGTTCGGCCAGGCGGACGCGCCCCTCGAGGGCTCGCTCTATTCCGGCGGCCTGCCCGTGGCCGGCTGGGGCCAGATCCACACCGGCCCGGCCTCGCTGCTGACCACGGTGGACGGCGGCGGCGTGCGGGAATACGCCTGTGAGGTCGTGCGGCTGTCCGACGCCGCGCAGCCGTCGGCGCGGGCCATGGTGATCCGCGTCACCGACCCCGGGCTGCTGGCGGTGTCCGGCGGGATCGTGCAGGGCATGTCCGGCAGCCCGCTGATCCAGGACGGCCGCATCATCGGCGCGGTGACCCACGTGATGGTCAACGATCCCGCCATGGGCTACGGCATCTGCATACAGACCATGCTGGACGCGGCGGAAAAGGCAGCCGGGAACTGACCGCCGGGCGAAGGGGCATTGGCCGCCGTACAAGCTGGATCCTGCGGGGGCGGCGCAATGCCGCCCCTGCAGGGCCTTTGCCAATTCTGATTTGGCAGGGAAAGGGAATCAGAATTGTAGGGGCGCCGATGCGGCTCCCGTTCTTGGCACGAAACACGCAGATGTACCCGGCGGGCGGTGGGCCCCCTCCCAGCGGCGCATCGCCGCCCCAACATAGTCCCGCCTAATTATGCCTCGAATCGCACCTTGTTCGTCAACGGCATGTACAGGTCCTTCGGCTTCGCTGACGCTCCGCTCAGGATGACAGACGACGCAAAGCGTTGTCATTCTGAGCGGAGTGGAGCCGCAGGCGAAACGGAGTCGAAGAATCTTTCCCGCCAACTTGACGACATTGCCCGCCGGGGGCTGGAAATATATTCATAAATAACGACAAAAATTACGCGAATGTATTGTAAAAATGTGAATGGGAGGGTATAATACCAGTATAATGCTATGCATACAGTACAAGGAGGAAGGCACATGAAGCTGAATGCACGGAAGCTGGTGGCGCTGGTGATGGCGCTGGCGATGCTGCTGTCGGTTTTTGCGGCGGCGGAGGACATCGGGCAGGAGATCGACCTCGGCGGCGAGATCGTCATCGAGGGCGGTCTTGAAGGCGAGACCCAGGGCGAGGGCGGCGAACAGGACATCGAGCTGGACGAGGGCGTTGACGCGCCGGACGGGGAGCCGGAGCTGGCGCTGGGCGAGGACCTGGACCTCGACCTGAACGATGTGAGCCTCGATTCCCTCGAAGGCGAGGCGCTGCCCCCGGAGACCGAGCTGGCGATGAACGGCGTGGAGGGCTGGACGCAATGGGAAAACACCGACAGCCTACCTGATACACCGGGCAACTATGAAGTAACAGGGGAAGTAACCCTGAGCAGCAATTGGAATGTGCCCACGAACGGCACAACAAGGCTGAAGCTGACTGGCACTGGCAAGATTACTCTGACTAACAATAAGATAATCCGTGTGCAAGATGGCGCGACGCTGGAAATTGACACTGGTAGCGTTGGCACTATCAGTAGAACCGATAATAATCCTATCTATTGTATTGAAGTGATACAAGGTGGCACCTTCAATATGTATGGCGGCACGGTCAATGCAAACAAGGATTATAGCTATGCTGTGAGTAACAAAGGCAACTTCAACATGTACGGCGGCACGGTACAAGCAACTGGTCAGAACGCCACAGCTGTGGATAACAACGGCACCTTCAATATGTCCGGCGGTAGGATCAGTGCAGAAGGCACCGGCAACTGTACAGGTGTGCATAACTTAGGTACATTCACTATGAACGGCGGCACGATCGAGGCAAACGGCGGCACAGCAGTGTTTAACCAAGGTGTTGACAATACTGCCAGCTTCAACATGAGTGGCAACGCGATTATCAACGCAAGTAAAACGGGCGTGCAATTAAATAGCAAAGCCAGGTTCAGCATGACCGGCGGCACGCTCAATGCTTCAGGTGATTCTGGCAAGTGCGTGTCTAATTATTCCGGCTGCGAATTCGACATGACCGGCGGCACGCTCAATGCAACGGGTCAGTCCGGCATGGGTGTGGACGCTACGGGTGGTAGTTTCACCATGACCGGCGGCACGATCAAAGCAGACGGCAGAGAAGGCAAGGGCGTGAGAGCCTTAAAGTATAACGACAATACAAGCGTCAGTTTCACGATGCGTGACGGCGCGAAGATTAACGCAAAAAACATTGGCGTGGAGAACGGCAATTCAAGGTTCAGTGGTGGAACGGTCACCATGAACGGCGGCGAGATCACCGGACAAGGCGTCGAGGGGTCGAAGGGTGTGACCAATACGACCGCCACGTTTACCATGAATGGCGGTACGGTCTCCGGCTTTGGTATTGGCGTTGAGTTAAACAGTGACGGCGCCTTCGATATGCGTGCCGGCACGATCAGCGCACAAGGCAACGGCGCTACAGGCGTGAATAAGATTGGTCAGCTTAACGATTTCACCATGTCCGGCGGCACGATCACCGGATTCAAAACGGGTGTGTATAACAAAATGGGCAGTTTCAAACTGTCCGGCCCGGTGAACATCAGCGGAAATACCGAGAGGGATGTTGATCTCGAATCAGGTACATCCAGCAGAAGTATCGATATTGAGACAGGCTTCGGTTCAGCCGAGCCCATCGGCGTAGATGC
>JAZSAA010000035.1:0-3437 GCA_045601625.1 Clostridia bacterium
CCGGTTCGACTTGCGCAGCACCATCAGTATCTCATTCTCGATGCACCGGGAGGCGTAGGTGGCCAGCTTGATGTTCTTGTCCGGGTCGAAGGAGTTAACGGCCTTGATCAGCCCGATGGCCCCGATGGAGATCAGGTCCTCGATGCTGATGCCGGTGTTCTCGAATTTCCGGGATATGTACACCACCAGGCGCAGGTTGCGCTCGATCAGCGTGGCCCTGGCGACGCTGTCCCCGGCGTTGCAGCGGCGCATCAGGGCGATCTCCTCCTCCCGGGACAGGGGCGGACTGGGCACGAGGGCGCTGCCGCCGATGTAGCAGACGGAACCCCTGCGGATCTGTACGATGAGCCCGAATATGGACTGGCGAATGGATTTGAAAGCCATGATATATCCCCCTTTGTTGAATGGTAACGGTCCGGTTCCGGCGATCGGACGCTGTAGCGGCGGCGCGTGCGCCGCCATAAGTGCCGTCGGCATTCGGTTGAGCGTATTGGATCAGCAATAGCTTGCGAATTCGGGCGGGGCGAGGGCCTGACACAGCCCCGGCAGGGGCGTGGGCGAAACGGCCACCCAGACGTCCGGTCCCCGCCGTCGCCTGCGCCCGCTGCCGATCCACAGGGCGTCCGGGCGAAAGCAGGCCATCCGCCCCTCGCCGCCCAGGCCCCCGTAGCCCAGGGTACGGTAGCCCGCCTCGGGCAGTATGTCCCGCACCAGCCGCGCCTCGGCGACCAGCACCGGCAGTCCGGAGCGGGGCTCCCGCAGCCGGTTCCCGGTGTCGATCAGGGCGGGAAAGCGGGCGCTTCGGCCCTCCACGATCAGACATAGCGGCACCTGCCAGTCCCGGCTGCCCGGTGGCCGGCCGACGCTGACCAGCAGCGTCAGCAGCGCGCCGCCTCCCAGGCAGGCGGGCGCGGCAAGCATGGGCGGCAGGGGCAGCAGCCCGGCGACGCCTCCGCACAGCAGCGCCTGGCCGAACAGCGTCAGCGTGAACACCGCCCACAGCCTCGGCGCGGCCCGCCGGGTGACGATCCGCGCGGCCAGCGCGGGGGCGGCCAGTGCCGCGAACGGGCCCAGCTCCGGCCGAAGCGCGGCCAGGCACGCGAGGGCGGCGCAGGCTGCGTCCGCGGCGACAACGCGCTTCCAGTTGAACAGTCCCATCGCCCGGCTGACGGCGGCCAACAGCGCAAAATCCGCCGCCAGGTTGATCGCCAGGAAGCCCTCGATGCTCATTCACTCACCCCGCCCGTCTATCATAGCCAAAGGGGGCGGGCAATCTCAAGAATCTGGTGTCGAAGGGTGTGGGAAAAATATCGCGGGGATTCGCCGCGTTTTTCGCCCAAAGGCGGCGATTTCGACAGCACTGTGCCGCCTCGGCGCGGAAGATGGCGGAGAAACGCGGGCCGATTCAACGTTCAGAAAGCCTCGCGGGGCCCTGTTCACGGGCTTTTGACGCTTTTCGGGGATTTGTCGAAAGATCGGCCATTGTCGGGCAATTTCGATGCAAATTGCGCAAGGCGCGCCGAAAAACGCGGATTCGCCGGCATTTTCGGGAACACGCGGGAACCGCGGGCCATAGTATGCTAACGGGAGGGGATGGCATGAGCTTCTCGGATATCCGGCGCAAGGACGTGGTGAACATCAGCGATGGCAGGAAGCTGGGCAAGCCGATCGACCTGATACTGAACGACTCCGCCTGCGTGCAGGCGCTGGTGGTGCCCGGGCGCTCCGGCGGCGTGCTGGGTTTTTTGAAGCAGGACCGGGAGGGCTGCGTCATCGACTGGTCCAGGGTGCGGCGCATCGGCGACGACGTGATCCTGGTGGAGCTGGACTGCAAGGGCGGCGAAGGGGCTTGAAGCCAAATCTTGCTCTTGACCGGGGCAAAGGCGATCTGATATAATAGGATTAAAGCATGTGATACAATGCAATGAGAATGGTTTGAACGAACGGGAGGGTACAATATGGAACAGAAGAGGAGATTGGTGACCCGCAGTGATTTTGACGGCCTGGCCTGCGCGATGATGCTCCGCGAGCTTAACCTGGTGGATGAGATCAAATTTGTGCACCCGAAGGACGTGCAGGACGGCAAGGTCGAGCTGTCGGCCAACGACATAACCACCAATCTGCCCTACGATCCCCGCGTGGGCATCGCCTTTGACCACCATGAATCCGAGATGGACCGCCTGAAGGCCCAGGAGACCGGCGGGAAGCTGATCATCGACCCCAACGCACGCAGCGCGGCGCGGGTGGTATACGATTACTACGGCGGCAAGGCCGCGTTCCCCAACGTCAGCGATGAGCTGATGGAGGCGGTGGACAAGGGCGACAGCGCCGATTTCACCGTGGACGAGATCCTCCATCCCACGGGCTGGGTGCTGCTGCACTACCTGATGGACCCCCGCACCGGCCTGGGCCGCTTCCGCCAGTTCCGCATCTCCAACTACGACCTGATGATGCAGTTGATCAGCTTCTGCATGGAGCACAGCATCGACGAGATCCTGGCCCTGCCCGACGTGAAGGAGCGCGTGGACCTGTACTTCGAGCAGTCCGAGCTGTTCGTGGAGCAGCTCAAGCGCATCGCGGTGCTCCACGACAAGGTGATCGTGCTGGACCTGCGCAACGAGGAGATCATCCACGCCGGCAACCGCTTCATGATCTACGCACTCTATCCCGAGGCCCAGATCTCGGTGCACGTGGCCTGGGGCTTCCGCAAGCAGAACACCGCCGTGATGATCGGCAAGTCCATCGTGAACAAGGCGTCCACCGTGGACATCGGCGAGTTGTGCCTGAAGTACGGCGGCGGCGGCCACCACAATGCGGGCACCTGCCAGCTGGAGAACGACGTGGTGGACAGCCAGCTGCCAGACATCATCGCCGCGCTGAACGGCTGAACGCATTGAGGCATTGAAATGAAGAGGGCAATCTGTATTCTGCTGGCGCTGCTGGTGATGGCCGGCGGCGCGGCGCTGGCCGAGTCCGACATGGCCAATCCCTGGACCCAGACCACGGCCCAGGGGCTGATGGACGCGCTGGGCCTGCAGCTGGGCCTGCCCGACGGCGCGACCAACGTGACCTGGCAGATGCTGGAGGAGGCCCAGATGGGCCAGGTGAACTTCAGCTGGATGGGCGAGGACTACACCGCCCGCACAGCCCTGACGGATGAATTCGAAGATATCTCCGGCCTGTACTGCGACTGGGAGGTCCGACAGGATTGCAGCGTGGGCCGCTGCGAGGCCGTTTGCTGCCGCGCCCACGAAGGGGAGAATACCGTGGACCTGTGCCTGTGGTACGACGAACTGACCGGCGTGATGTATTCCGTCAGCGTGACGGACAAGGACCTGGACGGCTTCGACATCACCGCCGCCGCGCAAATCCTGTACATCCCCATGCAGACGGAATGAGATAATCAAGCAAACCAAACGCCCGGGCATATGCCCGGG
>JAZSAA010000036.1:0-4911 GCA_045601625.1 Clostridia bacterium
CCTGTCATATCGCCGTCTCCCCGGTGAACACCGTTTCGGCCGGGCCGGTCATGAACAGGTGGTCGCCGTCGTCCCAGCAAATGGTAAGCGCGCCGCCGGGCAGGCGGATCTGCGCGCGGCGGGGCAGCAGGCCCTGGGCGACGCCCGCGGCCAGCACGGCGCAGGCCCCGGTGCCGCAGGCCAGC
This sequence comes from Clostridia bacterium, assembly GCA_045601625.1. Classification (GTDB taxonomy): domain Bacteria; phylum Bacillota; class Clostridia; order Christensenellales; family Aristaeellaceae; genus UBA2862. The sequence continues at coordinate 186 of JAZSAA010000036.1, forward strand.
GTGGGCCCGTCGCCGCGCTCCCAGACGCGCACCTGTGCGCCGCCGGCCTCCGCCCGGCAGAACTCGATGTTGCAGCGGCGGGGGAAGACGGGGTGGCGCTCCAGCAGAGGCCCCAGCGCGGTGAAGGTGGCGTCGTCCGGGAACAGGTCGAAGGTCACGGCGTGGGGATTGCCCATGCTCACGCAGAAGAAGCGCAGCCTGTGCCCGGAGACCTCCAGGGTGACGGCGTTGGAATCCGCTGCCACGGGGATGCGGGCCGGATCGAAGTCTGGCGCGCCCATGTCTACGGTGACGCTTTGAACGCGCCCGTCGGGCCCGACCTCCAGCGCCAGGGCCAGGATTCCAGCCGGCGTCTCCACCCGCAGGGGCGTCCGCCTGCACAGGCCCGTGTCGTACAGAAACTTGCCCAGGCAGCGCACGCCGTTGCCGCACATCTCCGCCTCGCTGCCGTCGCTGTTGAATATGCGCATCCTCGCGTCGGCCTGCGCGGAGGGAAGGGCCAGGATCAGTCCGTCCGCGCCGATGCCGAAGTGCCGGTCGCACAGCCGGACGGCCAGGACCCCGGGATCGGGGATGTCACAGCCGAAGCCGTCGAGCAGTATGAAGTCGTTGCCGATGCCCTGCATCTTGGTAAATCGCATGCCGGTCGCCGCCTTTCCGGAGGGGTTGTGTCCTTCATTATAGCCGATGGCGGCGGGTTTGGCAAGGCGCGGCCGTGAACGTAAAAATATGTAAATACAGGGCATTTAAAACAGGCATGATTGACAATGCAACCGGTGCTGTGTTAGAATACGCCCCGTGTCGTCCCCCGAAGGACGGCGTTATGTGTACATATTACCTGCGCAAATCGATTTGGAGGTTTCACTGATGAAGAGATTTACAGCCCTGTTGTTGACGTTGGCGATGCTGCTGGCCGGTGCGTCCGCCTTCGCGGAGTCCTACGGGTCGCGGCTGGAGCTGACCAAGATCAGGGTTTCATTGCTGGGAAGCGAGAACAAGAACGTGGCGCGGCTGCACGGCATCGGCCTGATCGTCACCGTGGGCAGCGCGGAAAACGTGCCGACGCTGCAGGTTTCGATGACCTATGGGGACAACCAGCAGCTTGACTGCGTGGCCCAGATCGTGGATAACCAGCTGGTGGCGTGCCTGGGCGGCGTGAACGGCACCTTTTACGCCGATCTGGACGCCCTGTTCGGCGAGGGCCAGGGGAAGCTGGTGTCCAACGCCATCGGCAGCGCGCTGCTGATGTTCGGCTCCAATCCCAAGATGATGCTCCAGATGGTGATGCCGGTCAACAAGCAGGGCATCTTCCGCAGGTCGCTCAAGATCCCGGCTGACCAGTACCGGGAATATATCGAACCCCTGATCAAGGCCCTGGAGAACACCGACGCCATGCGAGAGGAGGATGAGGAGTCTCTGCGCGACGTGCTGCCCAAGGGCGACAAGAGGGTCAAGCTGACGGTGCGGTACAACCCCAACAACGACAGCCTGCGCATCAAGATCACCCAGGACGGCAAGGGCCTCTACATCCGGGGCACGATGCGCCTGACCTCCGAGCCCATGGAGATGATCAACATCAGCACCGACGAGGAGAAGTACGACCTGCTGAACCTGGACGAGGCCGTGGTGGAGGAGATGCGCGGCGAGCTGGAGTACATGGGCTTCAAGCTGGATTCCTTCGTGGAGAATTCCAACATCCGCAAGCTGGTCGGCAGCGCGGACTGAGGGGAAGGCCCGGAAAAACAGGACCGACCGCCGCGCTGAAGCAGGCAAGCCGCCTGTTTCAGCGCGGCGGTTGTTTATGCTCACGGAAGAATGTTATTATTTGGTGAAATCGAGCGGCGCTGCATGACAAGTTCACTGAAAAGGGGTATCATCAAACATGGCGAAGAAGCCCGCGCGAGGCGCTGACCCCTTCCAAACCCGCCGCATTCGCGGCGATCAATCATAAACAGGACAGGTGAAAGCATATGGCAAAGGTAAACATCATTTCCGGTTTTTTGGGCGCCGGCAAGACGACGCTGATCAAGAAGCTGCTGAACGGCGCGTTTGAGGGCGAAAAGGTCGTTCTGCTGGAAAACGAATACGGCGAAGTGGGCATCGACGGCGGCTTCATGAAGGACACCGGCATCCAGATCACCGAGCTGAATTCCGGCTGCATCTGCTGCACGCTGGTGGGCGACTTCACCCAGGCGCTGGGCGAGCTGATCGACACCTACCATCCCGACCGCATACTGATCGAGCCCTCCGGCGTGGGCAAGCTGTCCGACATCCGCCGGGTGGTGGCCGACGTGGCCAAGACCCACGACGTGGAGCTGGCGGGCTGCGCCACCGTGGCCGACGTGGGCAAGTGCCGCATGTACGCCCACAACTTCGGCGAGTTCTTCATCGACCAGATCGAGAGCGCCGAGACCATCATCCTCAGCCGCACCCAGACCACCTCCCAGGAGAAGATCGAAAAGTGCGTGGCCCTGCTGCGCCAGCACAACGACAAGGCCCGCATCATCACCACCCCCTGGGACGAACTGGACAGCAAAAAGATGCTGGAGACCATCGAGCACCCCACGTTCCTGCTGACCCTGGACGACCTGCCTGAGGCCGACCATCACGATCATGAGCATCATCACCATGATCATGACCACGACCACGAGCACGAGCATGATCATGAGCATGACCACGATCATGAGCATCATCATGACCATGACCATGAGCACGATCATGACCATGAGCACGATCATGACCACGAGCATGAGCATGAGCACGAGCATGAGCATGAGCACGAGCATGAGCATGAGCACGAGCACCACCATGATCATGATCACGAGCACCACCACGACCACGAGTGCGGCTGCGGGCATGACCATCACGGCCACCACCACGCCGACGAGGTGTTCGACAACATCGGCGTCGAGACGCCCAAGCACTTCGACGAGGCCGAGGTACGCAAGGCTCTGGACGAACTGGACGACGGCAATGGCGCCGAGTACGGCCAGATCCTGCGGGCCAAGGGCATCCTGCCCACCAACGACGGCCGCTGGCTGCACTTCGACTATGTGCCCGGCGAGTTCGACGTGCGCTATGGCGCGGCGGATTACACCGGCCGCCTGTGCGTGATCGGCTGCAAGATCAACCAGGACGCCATCAGGGAACTGTTCGGCATCTGACAGGGAGAATAAAATGAACGTACCCGTATATATCGTCACCGGCTTCCTGGGCGCCGGCAAGACCAAATTCATCACCGACATGCTGACCGACGAGGGCTTCAGCGAGGGCGAGAAGACGCTGCTGCTCTGCTGCGAGGAGGGGGAGGAGGAATACGACCCCGAGGCGCTGAAGAAGGGCAACGCCACGCTGGTGAACCTGGACGACCCCAAGCAGATCGCCGGCAAGCGCCTGATGCGCATGAACCGCGAGCACCAGCCCGAGCGGGTGATCATCGAATACAACGCCACCTGGCTGCTTCAGACGCTGTACAACGCCGAAAAGCCGGACAGCTGGGCGCTGGCCCAGATCATCGACCTGGTGGACGCCACCACCTTCGAGATGTACCTGAAGAATATGCGCAAGTACATGGCGGACGGGCTGAAGGAGGCCGACCTGGTCATCTTCAACCGCTGCGACGAGAACAGCCGCAAGAGCCCCTGGCGGCGGGCGGTGAAGGGCCTGAACAGCGGCACCCGCGTATTCTTTGAGAACCTCGACGGCACCACCGACGACGGCGTGGCCGACGAAGACCTGCCCTACGACGTGAAGGCCGACCCCGTGACCATCGGCGACGAGGACTTCGGCACCTTCTACCTGGACGCCCTGGAGCACCCCGACCGCTACGACGGCAAGCGCATCCACGCCCGGGGCCGGGCCTTCCGCATGGAGGACATGCCCAAGAACTGCTACGTGTTCGGCCGTCACGTGATGACCTGCTGCGCCGAGGACATCGGCGGCATCGGCTTCCTGTGCCAGTTTGCCGGCCAGCCCCCCAAGACCAACGACTGGATCTTCCTGGACGCGAAGGTGGAAAAGAGCTTCAGTCCCCTTCACAACACTGACGCGATCATATTGATCGAGGAAAAGGTGTCGCCCGCGACCCCGCCCAAGGAGGAACTGGTCTATTTTAACTGATGGCGGATACGATAAAAAACGATAAAATTTGACAAAAGTATGAAGCTTGGTATTGCTTTTGTCGAATCTATGTGGTAAAATTATCGTAGATGTTGATCAGGGGGTGCTTGTTATGAAGCGCAGATTGATTACTTTGGTATTGACGGTCGTCCTGCTGGCGGCCATGGCCGCTGCGCCGGTGAGCGCCTCTGCGGCCAAGCAGCTCAAGATTCTCAAGGTGGTGGAGTCCGGCGCGAGGCTTCGCAGGGGGCCCTCGTCCAGCTACGATGTCATCAAGAGCCTCTCGAAGGACGCAAAGGTGTTTTACGCGGGCAAGGTCAAGAAGTCCTTTGCCTATGTATGCACCTCCACCGGCACTCGGGGCTATGTGTACAAGGGCTTCCTGAAGGATTATGGCAGCTGCAACAAGAGCCAGGTCTATTACGTGAAGAAGAGCACCAAGGCCTACAAAAAGGCCAGCTCCAGCAGCAGCAAGGTCACCACGCTGGGCAAGAAGCAGCACGTAATCGTCTTCTCGGTCAAGGGCAAGTGGGCCTATATCAAGACCATGGGCGGCAAGGGCGGCTACGTCAAGGCCAGCCTTTTGAAGAAGGCGTTCTGATTCCCG
>JAZSAA010000037.1:0-6408 GCA_045601625.1 Clostridia bacterium
CTGTCGACCAGAGCAAAAAAGGCTACCTTGCAGATTTGCCGCCCGGAAATCCGCAGGATTTCAGGCAAATCTGAGGAGGATGTATTGAAGGGGGACCTGTCCCCCTTCAAACGGGCGTCAGCCCGACAAATCAGAATTTACTCTCCTTTTAATATTCGGTACACGGCATCCATATCCAAACTCTCCCGCACGGTCTTTGCCAGGATGTCAAACTGCTGCTCCCGGTATGCCTTCATGTTCACGGCAGCCTGTTCGGCGGAGACGGGTTCCTCGGGAAGTCCCTTGATCCTCCGCGCCCGCTTCACCAGGGCGTCAGCCAGCTTTCCATCGTCGAAAAGCCCGTGCAGGTAAGTTCCCAGCACGTTCCCGGCGGCGTTGCAGGCGCTCTCAATGGCGGCGTTGTCGCCTTCCAGCCGCATCCAGAACCGGGCGTTTTCCCCGAAGGTATTCACGCCGGAGTGGATCTCGTAGCCCTCCACCCGGGCACCCGCCAGCGGTGCGAGCCAGTCCACCGCGTCGGTCAGCGTGCCCTGGGCCTGCACGGTGCGCTTCTCCGGCTCGAAGGTGACCTCCATGTCCAGCAGCCCCAGCCCCGCCACCTCCGGCGCGGCGGATTCCACGCCGTGGGGGTCCCGCAGCACCTGACCCAGCATCTGGTAGCCGCCGCACACGCCCAGCAACAGCTTTCCGGCGCGGGCGTGGCGCACGATGGGGGCCAGCATGTTCCGGTTGCGCAGGTCGATCAGGTCGTCGATGGTGTTCTTCGTGCCGGGCAGGATCACCACGTCCGCGCCCTCCAGGTCGTCCGGGCGCAGGGCGTACTTCAGCGTCACCCCGGGGTGCAGCGACAGGGCCTGGAAATCGGTGAAGTTCGATATATGCTTCAGCCGCACCACGGCCACGGTAACCGCACCGGTGCCGCTGACGGCGGTCAGGCGCTCGGAAACGCTGTCCTCGTCCTCGATGTCGGCGTCGCACCAGGGCACCACGCCGATCACCGGGATGCCCACCTTCTCCTCGATCATCCGCAGTCCCGGCTCGAGGATGCGCACGTCGCCCCGGAACTTGTTCACGATCATGCCCCTGATGCGGGCCCTTTCCTCCGGCTCCAGCAGCATCACCGTGCCGTAGAGTGAGGCGAACACGCCGCCCCGGTCGATGTCCCCCACCAGCAGCACCGGCGCGTCGGCAGCCCCGGCCATCCACATGTTGACCAGGTCGCCTTCCTTCAAATTTATCTCCGCGGGGCTGCCCGCGCCCTCGATCACCACGGCGTCATACTTCGACTCCAGACTGTCGTAGGTGTCCTTCACCAGCCTTCGCAGGTTGGGCTTGTAGTTGTGGTATTCCACCGCGCTCATGTTGCCGATGGGCCTGCCCAGGCAGATGACCTGGCTCTTCTTGTCACTGGTGGGCTTGAGCAGTATGGGGTTCATCTCCACGCTGGGCTCCACCCCCGCCGCCTGGGCCTGCACCACCTGGGCACGGCCCATCTCCAGCCCCTCCTTCGTGGCGAAGCTGTTCAGGGCCATGTTCTGGCTCTTGAAGGGGGCCACCCGAAGACCGTCCTCCCTGAATATGCGGCACAGCGCCGCGCACAGCATGGACTTCCCCACCGAAGAACCCGTGCCCTGGAGCATGATCGACTTTCCGCGCATACAGAATCTCCTTTTATGCCAAAGAGGATGTATTGATTCGGTCTGGCAAATTCTGATTTATCGAGCATCAGCTCGATAAATCAGAATTGAAGCGCCTCAACCAGCCGCCCGTTCTCCCCCTCCGTTCGCACGCACAGCCGCACGTGGCCGTGGGTCAGGCCGGGGAACATACCGCAGGGGCGGACGAGGATGCCCCTCTGCCGCAGCGCTTCGATATCCGGGCGCATGTCCCTTCCAAAGTCGCACAGCAGGAAGTTGGCGTCGCTGGGATAGACCTTCGCCCCGACGCCTGCCAGCGCCGCGGCAAAGGCCTCGCGGCGAACGTCGTTCAGGCGGCGAATCGCCTCGAAGTCCGCCCCGTGCCCGGGCAGGGCAGCGGCGACGGCGTCGGCCACGCAGTTCAGCCGCCAGGGCAGCAGCCTCTCCCCCAGCCCGTCGATCACCGACGGGTGGGCGGCCATAAACCCCAGCCGCACGCCGGGGATCGCCAGCACCTTGGTCAGCGAGCCCAGCACGATCAGCGCCGGATGATCCTTCACCATGTCCCGCACGCTTTGCCCCGGACAGTAGTCGATGAACGCCTCGTCCACCACCAGCCGCCCGCCGGCGGCCTCCAGCTTCTCCAGCAGCGCCAGCACCGCCATCCGGGGCAGCGCGTCGCCGGTGGGGTTGTTGGGGTTGCAGATCCACAGGGTCTGACCCGGTTCCGGGCGATAACCGGCCAATTCGGACCGAAGCGCATCCCTGTGCGCCCCGCACAGCGCCCCGTACTCCTGGAAGGTGGGCTGGGAGACGACGTGCCGCTCCGACAGGCCGGCGGCGCAGGCGATGGCCTCGATGCCCCCCGCCGTGGGCAGTATGCAGGCCTCCGGCAGGCCCAGGTGGGCGCTCAGCCCCGCCAGGGCGCGACCCTGCCGCAGGTCAGGGTAGAAGCGGGCGTTTCCGAGCCCCTCCATCATTGCGGCCCGAACCCACTCCGGCGGCCCCTCGGGGTTCAGGTTGGCCGAGAAATCCAGGACATCCCCCGGATTCGATCCCTGCCAGACGTCGCCGCCGTGATAGACGCTCATAGGAACAGCCTTTCCGCCAGCCCTGGCCGATCGTAGAAGTGGATGTGGGGATAGCCCGCCAAAACATTCTTATATACATAGCCCTCCCGGTAGCGGCGCTCGCCCTTGGCCACCTCGAAGCGGGTGTCCAGCGGGGCGGTGGGCGTCACCACCGAGTGGTGGAACTCGTGGGCCGGGAACCGGTAGCCGTCGCCGTCGGTGACGGTCACGTAGCCGAAGCGCTGCAGTCGCCCGGTCATCTCCCATTTCAGGGGCAGTGCGCCGATCATCGACAGATACAGCATGCCGCCGCACTCGGCGTACACCCGCAGGCCGCCCTCCACGGCCGCCCGCACCGACGCCGCCATGGCTTCGTTGGCCACAAGCTCCGCCTCGAACACCTCGGGGAAGCCCCCGGGCAGGTACAGCGCGTCCAGCCCGCCGGGCAGGGCCGCGTCTGTCAGCGGCGAGAAGGGCGCCAGCTCGGCTCCCATGCTCCGCAGGGCGATCAGGTTCGCCTCGTAGGTGAAGGAGAAGGCCGCGTCCCTCGCCAGGCCGATGCGCAGCCCCTTCAGGCTTTCAGGATAGCTGAAGGGCTCGGGTGACAGAACCCCGGCCTTGCCGGCAACCTCCCGAAGCGCGTCCATGTCCAGCCTGAGCAGCGACGCCGCCCGGTCGATCTGGGCCTTCGCCTCGGGGCGCTCCTCCACCGGCACCAGGCCCAGGTGGCGGTCGGGCATGCCCAGCCCGACGTCCTTCGGCAGCCAGCCCACGCAGGTCAGGCCGATGCCCGCCATGGCCTCCTTAATGAGTTCGCAGTGCCGCTCGGACGAGGCCCGGTTCACCAGCACCCCGGCGATGGTGTTGTCGGGGCGGTATTTCATGAAGCCCAGGGCCGTGGCCGCCGCGCTGGCGGCGCTGCCGGAGGCGTCCACCACCAGCACGATGGGGGTGTGGGTGTGCAGGGCCAGGGCGTAGGCGCTGTACTGGGTGCCGCCGCCCAGGCCGTCGTACATGCCCATGGCCCCCTCGATCACGGCGATGTCCGCGTCCTGGCTGCCTTCCGCCAGTATCCGCGCCACGCTGTCCGGCGCGCAGAGCCACTCGTCCAGGTTGTGGGAGGGACGGCCGCAGGCGATGCGGTGGAAGCCGGGGTCGATGTAGTCCGGCCCGGACTTGAAGGGCGCGACGGCCAGTCCCTTCGCCCGCAGCGCAGCCATCAGCGCCAGCGACGCCGTGGTCTTGCCGCAGCCGCTGCTGATGCCCGCCAGCATGATGCGCATATCCGTGCCTCCCTCGATCGATGATTCCGATGTTTTGGCCTGCCCGTCGGCAGACCCACGTAACAGTATACCACAGCCTGACAAGGTCATCAAGTTCATAGTTATGAAACATCTGCATAATATTTATGTAACACTTCTGTCGTATCATGACAATGTGACAATTTTGGAAAGATTTGGGGAATTTAAAATGGCAAACCAGAGACCAATGACCTCGAGGCCGCCCGATGGCCGGGGCGGGTCCAGGCGCAGGCGCAGGCCGTCCCGCGGACCCCTGCGCTTCATGCGGCGCAGGCTGCGGCGGCTATACCGGCGGCATCCCAGAGCCAGGCGCGTATTGCCCGTCGCCGCGTTCCTTATGTGTCTGGTGATGATCGTGGTCGTAGGCTCGCTGGGCGTCCTGGCCATACTGCCCAAACGGGCCGACCGGGCGCGACCGGTGGCGCAGATCGCCGCCCCACCCCTGACCAAAGCGCCCACCGCCACGCCGACCCCCGAGCCCACCCCGGAACCCACGCCGGACCTGACGCGCTGGCTGCAAACGGCCGCGCCGGGGGCGGACTATGCCGATCCCGCCAGCAACGAGCTGCTGAAGGACATCGAGGTGTTCCGGGATACCCCCTCGGACGACGCCATCCACATGATGGGTTCGGACAGCTACGCGGTCCTGGAGGGCGTGACCACCTTCCGCGGCAGCAACTACCGGGACGGCGGCGCCTGGGGCACGATCCCCGAGAACCCCACCGCGCTGACCGAAGTATGGGAAAAGAAGATCCACAGCCTGGACGACTGGACCGGCGTGGGCTGGACGGGCCAGGCCAGCCTGGTGCGCTGGCCGGAGGCATTGCGCCGGCGAATGAATATCAAGCCCGAAAAGCAAAGCAAGGACGGCCTCGTGGAGGTCATCTACGCCACGCTGGACGGCCACATCTACTTCCTGGACATGGAGGACGGCACAAAGACCCGGGAGGCCATCGACATCGACGCCCCCATCAAGGGCAGCCTGAGCGTGGACCCCAGGGGCCTGCCGCTTTTGTACTGCGGACAGGGCATCTACGACGTGGAGGGCGAGCGCGTGCGCTGCGGCACCCGCATCTGGAGCCTGATCGACCAGGAGCTGCTGTACTTCCTGGACGGCAAGGATTCCAAGGCCCACCGCGGCTGGCAGGCCTTCGACTGCTCGCCCCTGGTGGACGGCGAGACCGACACGATGATCACCGCCGGGGAAAACGGCGTGCTGTACCGGGTCAGACTGAACACCCGCGAGGGTGGCGGCAACATCGCCGTCGACCCCAGGGTCACCCGCTACACCTATCAATATAAAAAGGACAAAAACGGCAAGCTGGGCACCGAGAACAGCGTGGCCATCTACAACAGCTACGTCTATTTCGCCACGAACAACGGCACGATCCAGTGCGTGGACCTGAACGACATGTCCCTGGTATGGAGCTTCGCAGCCCAGGACGACATCGACGCCAGCCTGGTGATCGAGGTGGAGGACGACGGCACGGTGGCGCTGTACGCCGCCAACGAGCTGGACCACCGGGGCCACAGCGGCGAGAGCCAGATGTTCAAGCTGAACGCCCTGACCGGCGAGCTGCTGTGGAACCGGGATTCCGACCCCATCCACCAGAACGACGACAACGGCGGCGGCAGCTTCGCCACCCCCGCCGTGGGCAAACATGACCTTTCCGGCCTGGCATTCTTCCACGTCTGCCGCATACGCGAGGGCGAGGGCGTGCTCTACGCCCTGGACAAGGACACCGGCGAACAGGTCTGGGCGCTGCCCCTGGGCAGCCACGGCTGGTCCTCCCCCACCTGCGTGTACACCGAATCCGGCAAGGGCTACGTGCTGGTGGGCAGCTCCAGCGGCGAGTTGCGCCTGCTGGACGGCCTGACCGGCGAGGAGGCCGCCGGCATCAAGCTGCGTGGCAACATCGAGGGCACCCCTGCCGTGTTCGACGACATGATCGTCGTGGGCACGCGGAGCTGCCGGATCTACGGGATAAAGATAGAATAAAAGGCAATCGCCATAAAACAAGAAGGATCCTTCGTTTCGCTCAGGATGACAACGAACTGAAACCGTGTCGTCCTGAGCGAAACAGTTGCCGCAGGTCTGACGAAGCGTTAAGGAACTACCGCACAATGCTCGCGGCCCGTTAGCCGGTGAATTTCAGCCGCTTGCTGCCTGCAAAAATCTCGATTACCCGCCAGGTAACCTTCGATTTTTGCAGTCCGCAATCGATTAAAATTCCCTCCGCTACTGAACCACTCGATTATGCGGTATTTCCTTAAGGATCTTGAATCTATAACCGAATCGTTCTATAATAAACCCATCATTCATATCCTGTGGAGGACAGACATGGAACAGATGTCCCTTTTTGACGCCGCCCCGGCCGCTTCCCAGCCGCTGGCGGCGCG
>JAZSAA010000038.1:0-7524 GCA_045601625.1 Clostridia bacterium
GGCGCCTGCGCCGCCACAACAATCGGAATAAAGCGAGGTAAGACAATGCCCAGGAGAACCATCCATCGTCGCCGTCGCGCACAGGGCGGGTGCCTGTCCTTTGCGATCGCCGCGCTGGCCGTGGTGGCGCTGGCATTGGTCATGGCCATCATAGTGACCAATCGACTCAAGCCCCCCGCGGACAATGTCGGCGGGCCGGTGACGGACAAACCTGACGGCAAATTCGTGGACGCGAACAACCCCCCTGTGGACGAGCACGAGATGGTGCTGACCGCGGGCCAGCTGGGACAGGGAGACGGGGAGATCGTGGTGCTGACCCCATCGCCCTCCCCGTCCCCGGAGCCCACGCCGTCGCCCGAGCCCACCTTCAACCCCGCCGAGCCCTACGCCCTGGTGCGGCCCCGGCCCACCCAGGAGGGCTTCCTGCCCATATTCACCAAGGCCAATACCGATCAGCCGCAGATCGCCATCACGCTGGACGAGTGCTCCGGCGCGGGCATCACCCGCAAATTCGCCGACCTGGCCCTGGAGTACGGCGCAAAGCTGACGCTGTTCCCCACCGGGGAGAGCGTGATGAAAAAGGGTATGGACGAGGCGCTGCAATACTGCCACAACAGCCTGGAGTTCGAGATTGAAAACCGCTGCTTCAGCACTACCGCGAAGCTGTACACGCTGAACGACACGCTTATGGTCTCCGAGATCTGGAAGCAGTCCCTCGCCGTCAGCTACGTGCTGGGCGTCAAGTACCACCCCCACTTCCTCAGGCTCTACGGCCGGGACGGTGAGAACGACCTGCGCACCCACACCTTCCTCAGGCAGGAGGGGTACATGGGCATCGCCGGCTGGACCTATAACGGCAGCCGCATGGAGGAGGGCCGCATCGGCAACAACCTGGCGCCGGGCAATATCTACTATTTTAAGAGCAACAACGACGACCTGGAGCGCATGCGCGTGCTGATGGAGGAGGCCAAGCAGCAGGGCTATGAGATGGTCACGCTGAACACGCTGTTCGGTTACGAGCCGAACCTCTGCGAGACGGACGTGAACGTGCTGACCGAGGACATGCCCGAGATCCGGGACAAAAACATCCCCTACTATTTCATGAAGACCGGCGACTGTACTTGGGCGACCAACCTGCTCCAGCGCCGGCTGACCGACCTGGGCTACCTGCCCCCGGACAGCGCAGACGGCGTCTACGGCAGCAGCACTGCCGCGGCGCTCAGCGCCTTCCAGGCCAAGCTGGGCATGGCGGCCACCGGCGCGGCGGACGTGCTGACCCAGGAGCGACTCTTTGCCGACGACGCGCCCACCGTGGACGAGCAGTAACCGCGCCGGATGGGACAGGGCGCTGTCATGATGCGACCCGGTTTCAGGGTGCCGAAACGCCGCCTTTCCAACAGAATTGACCGATGAGGCTTATCGACGGTTGTCCGATACGCCTCATCGGTTATTTTATAAATATTAACCACAATTCCTTTTTAAATCCCCCTTGCTTTTTTCTTAAAAATTCGGTATACTGCTATGGAGGGCGAAATCGTTTTAGACCGTCGGGAGCAAGGAGGGCGTCATATGTCTGTGACCATCAAGGATGTCGCGCGCAGCTGCGGCATGTCCATTTCCACGGTCAGCAAGGTGTTCAACGGCTATCCGGACATCAGCGAGGCCACCCGCCGGCAGGTGATGGAGACCGCCCACGAGATCGGCTATCGCCCCAACGCGCTGGCCCGGGCGCTGAAGACCAATCGCAGCTTCAACCTGGGCGTGCTGTTCGTGGACGACAACATCAGCGGGCTGATGCATCCCTTCTTCGCGGCGGTGCTGAACGCCTTCAAGGCCGAGGTGGAGAGCCGGGGCTATGACATCACCTTCATCAACCACAACATCGGCACGATGGACATGACCTACCTGGAGCACTGCCGCTACCGCAACGTGGACGGCGTCTGCCTGGCCTGCGTGGATTTTTATTCGTCGGAGGTGGCCGAGCTGGTCAACAGCGACCTGCCCTGCGTCACCATCGACCACGCGTTCAACAATCGCTCCAGCATCATTTCAGACAACATCGGCGGCATAGGCATGCTGGTGGACCGGGCCGTGGCGCTAGGGCACCGGCGCATCGCCTACATCCACGGCCAGAAGCGCAATTCCTCGGTGACGGAAAACCGCGTCCGGGGCTTCTACCGCGCCATGGAGCAGCACGGCCTTTCCCTGCCCGACGACTTTGTCGTTCCAGGCCGCTACGACGATTTTGAGTATATCCGCGGCAGCCTTCTGGCGCTGCTGGATCGCCCGGACCGCCCCACCTGCATACTGCTGCCGGACGACGCCTCCTATTTCGGGGCGCTGGAGACCGTCCGCGAACTGGGCCTGCGGGTACCCGAGGACGTCTCCCTGGCGGGCTACGACGGCGTCCGCTCGGTGCAGGCGGTGCGCCCGAGGCTGACCACGATCCGCCAGGACAGCGAGGCCATGGGCAAGCAGGCCGCGCTGCGGCTGATCGACCGCATCGACCACCCCAACACGGCCATCGGCGATTCCGTGCTGATCTCCACGACGCTCATCGAGGGCGAATCTCTGGCGGCGGCGCCGAAGGGATAGCGATGAATTACGGCTTCTTTCAGGAACGCGCCCCGCCCCTGTTTGGTGCGGGGCCCGTAGTATACACCGAACCCCCTGAAAGGAGCAATGAAAATGGCTAACAACTATCGCTGCGGCGACTGCGGACGCCGTGATTCCAATAATCGCTATGGATGCCTGAGCTGTCTGGGCGACAATCGCCGCTGCTGGGACAACTATCCCTACTACAACGGACCCTGCCCCGACCGGAACGGCAATTATGAGGTGCTTCGGGGCGGATACGACGGCGACTGCGGTCGCTGTGACGGCGGCAGGCCCAGGGACCGGGAATCAAAGTACGGCCTCTTCACGGCCATGCTGCCCATGGCCGTGGCCCCGAACGGCATCATCCCTCTGGTGAACGGCAACGGCCTGTGCCAGTGTGGCGATTTCGCCGTCAACAGCGGCCTGATCACCGTCGAGGAGGCGGGCACCTACCTGGCCACCTACACGGTGCGGGTGCCCGAGGGCCAGACGCTGACGTCCAACATCACGCTGAACGTCAACGACGCCTCCCAGTCCTCGGCCATCACCGAGGTCGGCGGCGCCGGGCCCGTCAGCTTTACGGCCCAGGCGATCTGCGACGTGTGCGAGCGCTCTACCATCGCGCTGCGCAGCTCGGAGGCCATCACCATGACCGATCCCTCGGTTCAGCCGCTGGTGACGCTGTCCCTGGTGAAAATTTGACGATATTGGGGCGGGACTGGCGCGTCCCGTCCCATTGTTGACACGACTGCCGTCGCCCGGATTCATTGACTTTTCTTTGTGATTCTGTTATACTGGATGCGTCATCCGGGGAACATTCCCGTCGCAATGCGCAGACAGACCGGCGGATAAGTTGGCGGGATACTCCCGTGGACTTATCCGTTTTTGGTTTATACGATCGACGGTACAGAGGACCGAATCATGACAAATCGCAACAACAGATCCATCTATTCCCGGGCGCGGAGGCGCTCGATGGACCGCAGGCGGCTCATCATCATCGGCGGCGCGGCGGCGGCGCTGGTGCTGATCGTGGCGCTGGTGCTGCTCCTGCCGAAGGGCGGCAGGGACCGCGCCGTGGAGGCCGTGGCCCAGCCCGCGCCCACGGCGGAAGCGCCGCTGGTGGCCGAGGGCGAGCCCCTGACGACGCCGACGCCCGGGCCCACGCCTGAGCCCGCGGCTGAGCCGCAGGCCGCGAACCCCCAGCGCGCGGCGACGCGCCCCGCCGCCGTGGCCGAGGGCTTCCTGCCCGTGTTTACCAAGGCCAATACCCAGGAGAAGATCGTCGCCATCACCGTGGATGACTGCTTCCAGGCAGAAAACCTGAAGCAGATCGTGGACAAGACCATCGAGGTGGGCGGCAAGCTGACCATCTTCCCCATCGGCCAGAATGTAGTCAAGCAGGCCCAGAGCGAGATCCTCAAGTACGCCTGGGAAAACGGCTTCGAGCTGGAGAACCACACCTATACCCACAACGGCCTGTTCGCGTGCAGCAACGAGGAGCTGGCCCAGGAGGTCTACAGCCAGCAGCTGGCCCTGAGCCACATACTGGGCGTGAATTACCAGTGCCATTTCCTGCGCCCCCGGGGCGGCGACGCCCGGAACGACCAGCGCATGCATATGTACGCCAAACAGCTGGGCTACTGCGGCATCGCCCACTGGTCGGCCTCCGGCTCCGCCAACAACACCAAGATCGCCAAGGCGCTGGAGCCGGGCGCGATCTACCTGTTCCACACCACCGACAAGGACCTGGAGAAGCTGCTCAGGTTCATCCCCTGGGTGGTGGAGCAGGGCTATCAACTGGTGACGCTGAACGAGATGTTCGGCTACCCCGCCAACGAGACCTCCGCGTTGACCACGCCGGCGGACGAGCAGGCGATTCCCCCGCTGGAGCCCTATGAAATGGTCTACGTGCCCCTGAAGAAGACCACCTATTGCTGGGAGGCCTATCTGCTCCAGGAGAAGCTGATCGCCATGGGATACCTGACCGGCAGCCCCGACGGCGTCTATGGGGACGGGTGCGTGGCCGCCGTCAAGGCGTACCAGAAGGACCACGGCATGGCCGAGACCGGCGAGGCCGACGCCGATCTGGTCCGCGCCATACTGGAGGGCGCGTGACATGGCCGGCATCGCGCGATTTATGCACGTCTCGGCCCGGCGCTTTCGCGAGGACTGGCGGGATGCCTTCGGGGACGCGGCCGTTCCCGAATTGCCGACGCTGCCCCGAAGGGCCACAGCGGGCTCGGCGGGCTACGACTTCTTTGCTCCGGCGGCCTTCAGCCTGGCGCCAGGCGCGTGTGTTCGCATTCCCACGGGAGTGCGCGCACGCATCGAAGACGGCTGGGTGCTGATGCTGTTTCCCAGAAGCGGCCTGGGATTCAAGTACCGCCTGCAGCTGAACAACACGGTGGGCATCGTGGACGCCGATTACTTCGGTGCGCGCAACGAGGGCCACATATTCATCAAGCTGACCAACGCCGGGGACAGGTCCCTGTCCGTCGCGGCTGGGGAGGCCTTTGCCCAAGGGGTGTTCGTCCCCTTCGGGCTGACCGACGATGACGAGGCCCGGGGTGAGCGCACCGGCGGCTTCGGCAGCACGGGAAGCAACGGCTGACCCAAACGATATATATTGGAAGGAACATACGCTATGAATACGACGCTGGTTGTGATGGCGGCGGGCATGGCCTCCCGCTATGGCGGCAACAAACAGATCACTGGCATGGGCCCCAACAACGAAATCCTGCTGGAGTATTCCGCCTACGACGCGATCCGCGCAGGCTTCAACAAGGTGGTTTTCATCATCCGCCCGGAAATGCTGGACGATGTGAAGCGCATCTGCGGCGACAGGCTGGCCCGCAGGACCGCCGTGGAATACGCCTTCCAGGACTACAGCTCGCTGCCGGAATGGTACGCGGTGCCCCGGGGCCGCGTCAAGCCCTTCGGCACGGTACACGCCGCGCTGTGTGCCCGCGCCTGCGTGGACGAGCCCTTCGCCATCATCAACGCCGACGACTACTATGGCGTGGATTCCTTCCAGAAGATGCACGACTTCCTGGTGCAGAGCGCCGCGTCGGCCCGGGCGGCCATGGTGGGCTATCGGCTGAAGAACACCGTCAGCATCCACGGCGCAGTCACCCGCGGCGTGTGCAAGGTGGTGGACGGCCGCATGGTGGACGTGGACGAGGTGGCGAAGATCCGCCTGTACGGGGACGGCCGCATCGCCGACACCTCCGCCGGCGAGCCCGGCGTCACCCTGGACTCCGACGCGCTGGTCTCCATGAACTTCTGGGGCTTCCATCCGGCGCTGTTTGACGGCATGCAGCGCTACTTCGAGGCGTTTCTCAGGCAGGCCGATCCCGCCGACGTCAAGTGCGAATGCCTGCTGCCGGTGATGGTGGACAGCATGCTCAAGGGCGGGGAGATCACCGTGGACATGCTGGAGACCGAGGCGGTCTGGTTCGGCGTGACCTACAAGGAGGACCGCCCCCTGGTGCAGAAGGCGCTGCAGGAGCTGCACGCCCGGGGCGTCTATCCCGAAAAGCTGTAATTCCTTCAGATATAGATACCCCCCTGTCCGCATAGACTGGTGCAGACAGGGGGGTTGTCTTTGAAGCACCTGAAATGGCTGGGCGGCTTGGCGGCGATGGCGCTGCTGCTGTCAAGGCCCCAGGCGGCGGCCAGGGGCGCCGCCGCGGCGATGGCCCAGTGGTATTCGTCGGTGGCCCCGGCGCTGTTTCCGTTTTTGGCGCTGATGCCGCTGTTGACCTGCAAGGAGGCCGTCGCCGCCTACGAGGCGCTGCTGGGGCGGCCCATGGGGGCTTGCTTCAACTTGCCTGGCGCGGCTGCGCCGGGGATGATCATCGGCCTGGCGGCGGGGACGCCCGCGGGGGCCCTTGCGGCGAGGGACGTCTCCGCGCGCGCCGGGATGAATCGCGGCCAGCTGCAAAGGCTCGCGATGGCTACCGCGGGTTTCAGTCCGGCCTTTCTCGTGGGTGGCATCGGGGCGGGGATGCTGAACAACCCTGCGCTCGGCTGGAGACTGCTGTCGGCCCAGCTGTTGACCCAGGTAACCCTGATGGTTATGCTCAGGCGGGGTTGGCCGGAATCCACGGAGCCCGTCGAAGCGTCGGGAGGGAAGTCGAGCGATCAGCCGATTCGCGGGGCGGTGTCAGGCATACTGACGGTCTGCGGGTACATGGCCCTGTTCGGCGCGCTGGCCGGCGCGGTAAGCGAGTGGGTCGGGCGAAGGGCAGCGGACGGGCTGCTGTGCCTGCTGGACGTGCCCTCCGGCGCGCTGCGGGTGTCGAATATGGCGCTGCCGGAGCCTGTCAAGCTGCCCTTGCTCTCGGGAATGTGCGGCTTCGGGGGGATGTGCGTCATCGCACAGAGCCTTGGCGCGTTGAGGGGATGCGGCATCCACGCGGGGACATACCTGGGTGTTCGTGCTCTGGCCGGGATGCTTAGCGCGGGCTATACGATGCTTCTGCAAAGGCTGCCGATCCCAGCGGACGCGCGCCTGATCGAACCGATTCGGGAAAAACCGCTGGCCGCCGGGGCGCTTGTCGCTGCAATTTTAGCGGCCCCGATGCTGGTAAGGCGAATGAAATCTGTTTTTTAACAGTGTAAATAATTGGAAAATAGCCGCTGTGAATGATGAAAAAAACGAATAAATACAATATATTGTGGCCATGGACGAAAATAACCACAAGTATGTCGGGAAATCATAATAAAAAAAGTGCTTGACAAACTTCCGGCCATTTGCTATAATAATCAAGCTGTCAGGGAGCAAGGGGATAAAAATCCTGGCAACGGGCAGCGAGCGAACCTTGAAAACGATACAGAGGAAACGAGTACAAGATCTTGCGGACTTGCGAGGAGAGCCGGAAGGCAGGAGCGAGGAAGCGAGATAAAACAGTCAGAATTCTATGA
>JAZSAA010000039.1:0-2567 GCA_045601625.1 Clostridia bacterium
TCCTGGTAGCCGGGCATGGTGGTGGCGTTCATCAGCGTGGAGGGGATGTGGTCGTAGCCGTACATCCTAAGGACCTCCTCGGACACGTCCGCCTCGCCCTCCATGTCCTGGCGGAAGGCAGGCACCACGCAATGGAGGGAATCCCCGGCCACGGTGGCGTCGATGTACAGCCGGTTCAGGATGTCCTCCATCACCTCGCCGGGCACGTCCACGCCGATGCGGCGGCAGATGCGGCTGACGCTGGCCTCGATCTCCACGGGTTCCTTCGGGTTCGGGTAGTTGTCGAAGGCCCCGGGCACCACCCTGCCGCACTCCAGCATGTTCACCAGCATGCAGGCCCGCTCCAGCGCCTCCATGGCCGTGGCGGGGCAGACGCCCTTCTCGAACCGGCCCGAGGACTCGGTGCGGATGCCCAGCTTCCGGGCGGTGACGCGGTTGTTGGCCCGCTCGAAGGCGGCGCACTCGAAGAGGACGCTGGCGGTGTCGTCCACGATCTCGCTCTCCTCGCCGCCCATGATGCCGGCCAGGCCGGTGGCGTTCTGCTTGTCGGCGATGACCAGCATGCTCTCGTCCAGCTGGTGGGTCTTGCCGTCCAGCGTGGTCAGCGTCTCGCCGGGGTTGGCGCGGCGCACGACGATGGTCTGGTCCTTCACCTTGGAAAGGTCGAAGGCGTGCATCGGGTGGCCGGTCTCCAGCATCACGAAGTTGGTGATGTCCACGATGTTGTTGATGGGCCGGATGCCCGCGCCGTACAGGTATTCCCGCATCCACTTCGGGGACGGGCCGATCTTCACGTCGGTGACGATCCGGGCGCAGTAGCGGGGGCACAGGGTCTCGTCCTTGACCTCCACCTTCGCGTAGTCGGCGAAGGTCCCCTTCCCGGTCTCCTCCACGGCGATCTCGGGCATCACGAAGTGCTTCTCCAGCACCGCGCTGGACTCCCGGGCCAGCCCCCAGACGCTCAGGCAGTCGGGCCGGTTGGCCAGAATCTCAAATTCGATGATGTCGTCGCCGAGGCCGAAGACTTCCTTCACGTCGGTGCCGGGGGCCACGTCCCCGGTGATCTCGATGATCCCGGCGTCGCCGATGTGGGGGTACAGCCCCGCGGGCACGTCCAGCTCCGGGCCGGAGCACAGCATGCCCATGGACACCTCGCCCCGCATCTTGCCCTTCTTGATCTTCACGTTACCCGGCAGGTGCGCGCCGTCCAGCGCCACCGCCACGTTCATCTGGGCATGGACGTTCGGCGCGCCGCAGACGATCTGCAGCGGCTCGCCCGCGCCCACGTCCACCATGCAGATGTGCAGGTGGTCGGAATTGGGGTGGTCCACGCAGGACAGCACGCGCCCCACGACCACCTTGTCGAACTGGGCGCCGGTCTGCTCCACGCCCTCCACCGCCGTGCCGGTCATCACCATGCGGGAGGCATACTCCTCCGCCGGCAGGTCTATGTCAACGTACTCCTTGAGCCATTTCATGGGCACTTTCATAAGCGTTATCCTCCGTTTTTACCTGTACTGCGTCAAAAACCTGAGGTCGTTCTCATACAGATACCTGAGGTTCGGAATGTTGTACTTCAAAAGCGTCATCCGCTCCACGCCCATGCCGAAGGCGAAGCCGGAGTACTTCTGCGGGTCGATGCCGCACATCTGAAGCACGCGGGGGTTGACCATGCCCGCGCCGAGGACCTCGATCCAGCCGGTGCCCTTGCACATTCTGCAACCTACGGTGGCGCCTCCCAAATCTTTGATTTGTGAGGTCGCCATCCCAGGCTCCGCCTGGGAGAGTTTGGCCAAAGGCAAAACTCCCTTGCCCTTACAAATTGCGCAGGTCAAAACGAACTCGGCCGACGGCTCGGTGAAGGGGAAGAAGCTCGGGCGGAAGCGGGTGCGGATGCCCTCGCCGAACATCTGGCGGGCGAACTCGTCCAGCGTGCCCTTCAGGTCGCCCATGGTGATGTTCTCGTCGATCACCAGGCCCTCCATCTGGTGGAAGACCGGGCTGTGGGTGGCGTCGGCCTCGTCGGCGCGGTAGACCCGGCCGGGGCAGATGACGCGGATGGGGGGCTTGCGGGTGGTCATGATGCGGGCCTGCACCGGCGAGGTGTGGGTGCGCAGCACGATGTTGTCGTCCACGTAGAAGGTGTCCTGGGCGTCCCGGGCGGGGTGGTTCTTCGGGATGTTCAGCAGCTCGAAGTTGTAGTGGTCGAACTCCACCTCGGGGCCCTCCACCACCTCGTAGCCCATGCCCACGAACACGTCCACCATCTTGCGCAGGGCGATGTTCATCGGGTGCAGCGAGCCGGCGCTGCGCTCGGGGCCGGGCAGGGTGACGTCGATGGTCTCCGCCGCCAGCCGCGCGGCCTTCTCCTTCTCGGCCAGCGCCTTCTCCCGGGCCTCCAGCTGGGCCTCCAGCGCGGCGCGGACCTCGTTGACCATCTGGCCCATCTTCGGCCTTCCCTCCGGGGGCAGCTTGCCCATGCCGCGCAGCAGCGCGGTCAGCTCGCCCTTCTTGCCCAGCGCGGCCACGCGGATCTGCTCCAGCGCGCCGGTGGCGCGGGCGTCCTC
>JAZSAA010000040.1:0-4957 GCA_045601625.1 Clostridia bacterium
TTGAACCGTCAATGGTGAAGGTCAGCAGGTCCCGCAGGTCCTCCCTTCCGATCATGTCCTCCGGTCTGACGGCGTCGGGCATGGCTTCCGAGGCCTCCAGCACCTCTGCTGTGGGCTCGGTAGCGAAGCCCTGGTCCTCGGGCACAGCGCGCATCATCGCCGGCAGGGTCTCCTCGTCGCCCAGCACCCGCAGGACGCTGGCGTAGATCGGGTGGTTGGCCCGGGGATAGCGATCGATGCTCAAAAGGGCGATCTGGTCGTTCTCCAGCGCGCCAAGGTCGCCGGTGAGCACCACGTCGTAGGGGATGCGCACGTCGCAGGGTATGGCGGATGCCACCGTTTTGACCTCGGCCTGGCGCTTGCCGATGCTCCTGGATTGCCTGCGCTCAATGCGCACATAGGCGGCAAAGCGATCCTTGCCCCGCCGGAGGATGGCGCTCAGCAGGCAGTGGTCGCCCAGGGGGCGCACCAGCGCCAGGTCGTCGGGCATGCAGCGCTCCTCGCCGCCGTATTCGATCTTCAACGCCGTACCACCGCCCACGGGCTGGGCCATGGGCGTGCCGTTGCGCTGGAAATGGACGCGCGCCGCGGTGAGCCCGATGGTCTCCGGGATCGCCCAGCCGCCTTTGCGGGTGGACGCGATGCGCCCCTCTCCGGCCAGCTCGTCCAGCGCGGACTGGATCGCTTCGAGGGGACACGCGTTGTCCTCCGAGAGCTGCCTCGCCGTCAGCGGCACCCGGGAGGCTTCGATCTGCAGGTAGAGCTGTTCCTTCATGGCGATTTCCCCCATTTGTCAATGTGGTTCGTACCGGTCGACCGGATAAGGCCCTTCATTCTGAACGGAGCAGAGCCGCAGGCGGAACGCAGTCTAAGAATCCACATTCTTTACGTCTCTTCCGCCGGCTTCGGGTTTTTGGTGATCCTTATCTGCTCCACGCGCCTGCGGGCGACCCTGTCCACGGTGACGTGCAGGTCGCCGTAGTCGAAGGCGTCTCCCGGCTGGGGCAGGTGGCCCAGAACCTCCAGCACCCATCCGTTCACGGTGACGGATTCAAACGCCTCCCCGATGGGGAAGCGCTCCCGCAGGTCCTCAAGGCTCGCGCTGCCGCTGACCCGCCATTCGTTCGGGGAAAGCTGCACGATGTCCTCCACGACCTCGTCGTGCTCGTCCCAGATCTCGCCCACCAGCTCCTCCAGGATGTCCTCCATCGTGACGATGCCCAGCACGCCGCCGTACTCGTCCACCACCACGGCCATGTGGTTCTTCGTGCGCTGCAACAGCTTCAGCAGCGGGGCCAGCCGGGTGGAGGGCATCACGCACAGGGGCTCCGTCATCATGTCCTTCAGGGGAGCCCTGTCCCTGAGCCGGTAGAAGTCCTTCTCGTGGAGTATGCCCACGATGTCGTCGATGCTGTCCCGGTAGACGGGGATACGGGAGCGTCCACTGTCCTGGAAGATGCGGGCGATCTCGTCCGGCGTGCTGTCAAGCTCTGCCGCCACGATGTCCACCCGGGGGGTCAGTATGTCCTCGGCGGTCATATCGTTGAACTCGATGGCCGAGCGGATCAGCTCGCTCTCGTGCTCGTCGATCTCGCCCTCGTTCTCGGCCTCCTCGACGATGGTGATCAGCTCCTCCTCGTTGATGCCCCGGTCCTCCGAGGGCGGGAACACCCGATAGACCAGCTTCTGCCAGCATGTGGTCAGGAATACGATGGGGGTCAGCACCACCAATATGGCGTTCAGCAGCGGATAAACCGCCAGCGCCATCGCCTCGGGCCGGTCCTTGGCGATGGTCTTCGGCGCGATTTCGCCGAACATCAGCACCACCACCGTCATCACCGCGGTGGATACAGACACGCCCGCGCCGCCGAGGAGGCGCACAAACAGCACCGTCGCCAGCGACGCGGAAAGGATATTCACAATGTTGTTGCCCACCAGTATGCCCGAGAGCAGCCGGTCATAGTCCTCCGACAGGGCCAGCACCTTCGCGGCGCGCCGGTTGCCCCCGTTGGCCATGGCCTTCAGCCGGGCCCGGTTCAGGCTGGTATAGGCCGTCTCCGAGGCGGAGAAAAAG
Source organism: Clostridia bacterium (assembly GCA_045601625.1). Classification (GTDB taxonomy): domain Bacteria; phylum Bacillota; class Clostridia; order Christensenellales; family Aristaeellaceae; genus UBA2862. Next base: position 2,075 of record JAZSAA010000040.1, read on the forward strand.
GCAGACATGGCCACGAGGGCGATCAGGGCGAGTATCAATGTACCGTTTTCGTCCATTACGGACTTTCACGCTCCTTGTTATTGAGAGGGTGGTTTCTGTGGCGGCTGACAGCCGCCTCTACGGTGACGGCACAGGGCGGCGGCTGCAGCGGTACTGCATCGTCGACGGGCAGCCGCCATCGCCATCTCCTATCCCATCAGTCCCGCCACGTTTTCCGCGCGGTAGCCCAGCTCCGCGATCAGCTTTTCCCGGTCGGGCAGGCAGGACAAAAGTACCTTGGCGTCGCCCTCCAGCGCCACGCCCTCCAAGCCGGCGGGCACCAGCACGCTGTCGAAGGGGTCCAGCGTCATTTCTTCGTCGCCCCAGCGCAGTGTGCAGGGGCCCATCGGGGTCAGGAACAGCATCCGGCCACCCTCCAGAGGCATCCTGCCGGACAGGTTCAGGCGGCACAGCTCGAAATGGCTGTCGCAGATGTAATAGGTCCGGCTGCCGCCCTTGCAGAGCACCGTGGTACCCTCGTTCTTATCCAGCTGCAATTCAGGCCGGCACACGTCCAGCGCCTTTTCCACCTGAAGCGCCCTGGGCCCGCCGGAGAACACCCTGTTCCAGTCCCACAGGCGGTAGTTGATGTCCGTAGACTGCCCGATCTCATAGGCCAGTATGCCCTCGCCCATGGCGTGGACCATGCCCTCGGGGATGTAATACACGTCGCCGGGACGCACGTTCTTCCAGCGCAGGCAGGACTCGATGCGGCCCTCTGCCACCACCTTGTCCAGCGGCTCGCCCCGGGTATCCACGCCGTAGACGATGCGCGCGCCGGGCTCTGCGTTCAGTATGATCCAGGCCTCGCTCTTGCCGCTCTTCTGCTCGTGCTCGGCGGCGTAGGCGTCGCCGGGGTGCACCTGCACCGAGAGGGGCATCAGCGTGTCCAGCAGCTTCAGCAACAGCGGGAATTCACCGTCGGGCCTGCCCGTCAGTCCCTCGCCCCAGAGCTCGATCATGCGCGACAGGGGCTTGCCCGCGTGCACGCCGTTGGCCACCATGCTCTCGTGGCCGGGCAGCGCCGAAATCTCCAGGCTCTCGCCGGTGGCGCCGGCGGGCGCGTCCTTCATCAGCGTGTCCCGCAGCATGTGTCCGCCCCAGGGGGTCTCCTCGCCATGTCGGAAAGTGGGCGCCATCAAAAGTGGATATAAAGTCATGTTCACATCCTCCTTCCTGTTTCAGCGCTTCCGGGCGCAAAGCGGCGAAAGCGCTTGCAAAAGCTGCCTGCGTGAATTATACTGGTACAGAAATGTCCTGTGTGCGTATAATCGCCCCAGACAATCTTAATGTAACATGATGTGACCGTTATGTCAAGGGAAAGGGAGAGCGCCGTGCAAAAAATACATTCGGTCAGTGTGCGAACGCTGGCGGAATTCGCCTTCGAGAAGGGCGACCTGATACCGGCCCGCCGGGCGGCGGCGCGGATGCGCGAGGGCGTGCGGGGCCACCAGGCGCTGCAGGAGCTGCTGCCGCCCAGCTGGAACAGCGAGGTTGCCGTGTCCAGGGACATTCCCATCGACGGCCATATCCTCCGCGTCCACGGCAGGGCGGACGGCGTGTACATCGACCGGGAGGTCGTGCGGGTGCTGGAGATCAAGACCACGGCGAAAAACCCGGCGGGCATCCTGAAATACGACTACCCCGCCCACTGGGCCCAGGGCGAGATCTACGCGGCGCTGTTCTGCCTGAACGAAGGCGTTCAGCGGGCCGAGGTCCACCTGACCTATGCCCGCTTGGACGGCAGAAAGCGGGAATTCAGCGAGGATTACAACGCCTGGGAGCTGGAGCAGCGGCTGATGGCCTACGCCGTGCCCTACCTGCGCTGGATCGCCGCGGTGGACGACTGGAAGGACCGGTCCCGGCCCACGCTGGACGCCCTGGCCTTTCCTTTCGACACCTACCGGGAGGGCCAGCGGGACATGGCTGCGGCGGTGTACACCGCAATGCGGCAGCACGCGAATGCCCTGATTGAAGCGCCTACCGGCATCGGCAAAACCGCCGCTTCGTTGTTCGGCGCGCTGAAGGCGCTGGGGAAGGGCTTCGTCACCTCAATCTTCTACCTCACCGCACGCACCACCGGCCGCAGGGCTGCCGAGGACGCCCTCCAGCTGATGCGCGCCGGGGGCCTGGCCCTGCGCAGTGTCACCATCACCGCCAAGGAGAAGATCTGCCCGATGGGCAAGGCGGACTGTATGGGCTGCCAGCTGGCCGCGGGCTACTACGACCGGCGACGGGACGCCCTGAAGGAGGCGCTGGCGCTGCAGCGGCTGGACGCCGAGGCTGTGGTCGACCTGGCCCGGGAGCATGGGCTGTGCCCCTTCGAGCTGTCGCTGGACATCTCGGAGCCCGCCGACGTGGTCATCTGTGATTACAACTATGTGTTCGACCCGAAGGTTCGCCTGAAGCGCTATTTCGACGGCAAATCCCGGGCGGGGCTGCTGGTGGACGAGGCCCACAACCTGGCCGACCGGGCCCGGGACATGCTCTCGGCGGAGCTGTCCGGAACCAAAGGCGCGGCCGTGCGGGACCTGGTGGTGCAGTTCGAGGGCCCGGACAGCCCAATGGCAGGCCTGCTGGGCGAGCTGCTTTCCGCGCTGGAGGACCCCGACGCCGAGCAGGAATACAGCTCGGACCTGCCGGAGGCCGGCGTGGAGGCGGCGAAGCGCTTTGCCGACATCGCCATGGAGCTGGAACCCGTGGAGCCGGAGCTGGTGGACTTCGTGTACGAGGTCCAGTGGTTCGTGCGGGTGTCGAAGCAGTTCGATGAGGCGGCCTATCGGGCGCTGATCCTGCCGGGGGAGAAGTACCTGACCGTGCGGCTGTGGTGCTTCGATCCGTCCG
>JAZSAA010000041.1:0-4221 GCA_045601625.1 Clostridia bacterium
TCGCTGCACAGCACCACGATGTCCTTATCCGTTTTCGCGTGTTCGGAGAGCACCTCGCAGATGATTTGACGATTGGTGATCTTATTCATCTCACAGCGCCTCCTTTTCATGGGCCTTCAGATCGGCCATGATCTGCTCATATTCCTCTTGCGTGGGCACATGATGATGCCAGCTTGCCTTGTTCTCCATCACGCCGGAGCCCTTGCCCTTGGTGGTGTTGGCCACGACCAGGGTGGGCCTGCCCTTGACGGTTTTGGCCGCGTCGAAGGCGGCGTTCATGGCGTCGATGTCGTTGCCGTCCACGCTCAGCACGTTCCAGCCGAAGGCCTCGAAGCGCGCCTCCACGGAATCCTGGTGCATGACCTCCTCGGTGGTGCCGGAGATCTGGAGCCGGTTGCGGTCGATCACCGCGCACAGGTTGTCCAGCTTATACTGGGTGGCGCTCATCGCGCCCTCCCACACGGAGCCCTCGGCCAGCTCGCCGTCGCCCATCACCACGTAGGTGCGGCTGGGGCGTTTGTCCATCTTCTGGGCCAGCGCCATGCCCACCGCCACGGGCAGCCCGTGGCCCAGGGAGCCGGAGTTCATCTCGATGCCGGGCAGTTTGTTGTTGGGATGGCCGATGAACTTGCTGCCGAACTGGCTGTACTCCTTGATGACCTGCCCGATGGGGAAAAAGCCCTTCTCGGCCAGTACCGCGTAGAGGGTCTCCACACAGTGGCCCTTGCTCATCACGAACATATCCCGGTTGGGGTCGTTCTGGTTTTCGGGGCTGATGTTCATGGCATGGAAGTACAGCGAGACCATGGTCTCCATCACGCTCATGTCGCCGCCGATGTGCCCCGCCTTGCCGGCCATGATCATGTCGACCACGTCCCGGCGGAGCTTATAGGATAACGCTTTCAGGTTTTGCATACTTACATCCTTTCAATATCGGGAATGGACGGGCGGCGCAGCGCCGCCCCTGCAGTGTCGCAGGCCATTCCTGTTTCCTGCTCTAAACCTCGTCAAACACGACGTCCTCGCCGTGCAGGTACGCCTTCACCTTGTCCTCGATGGGATCGTACAGGTCGGGCTTGACGCCGATGTACTTGCAGGCCTCGTACACCACCGGCACCACGTCGCCGTGGATGGCCGCCACGTGGTGGATGTAGGGGCCCTCGACCACCTTGGCCTCCAGGCGCTTGAGGTTGTTGACCTCCACCCACACGTAGGTGCCGCGGGTCCAGGGGCCGTCGATACCCCGGGCGTGGCCCAGGAGGATCGAATACTCGCCGTCGTCGCCGTCAAAGCGCACCAGGCTCATGGGGCCATGCTTGGCCTCGGCGGACACCGCGCCGTTCTGGGGGAAGGCCACCGGCACGCAGATGCTGGGCTTCTCCTTGGCCACGGAGATGGGCCAGGGGCCGCAGTGCTGCAGCAGCTCGCCGTTGTCGTTGTCGGGGTGGCGCACGGTCCAGTCGGAGAACATGACCCGGCGCTCGCCCATGGCGGCCGCCTCGGCGATCAGCTGGGAGATCGCGCCGTGGATGTCCGTCTCGCAGATGACCGGGATGCCCTCCTCGTTCAAGAGCGCGTTGGCGGCGCAGGGCATGATGTGGATCTCGTCCTGCAGGGCGTTCCAGCACTGGATGGCGATGGCGTTGCAGCCGTACTTTGTCGCCAGGCTCTTCATGGCCACCTTCAGCGCGGCGACCTCAGTGAGGCCCTGCTCGTCGATGGAGCAGGTCATGTTCCCGTGGCAGTAATCGACGACCTTCTGCACCTCGGTCTTTTCCGCCTTCCACTTGCGCATCTCGGCATACAGCTCCGGCAGCGGGATGGGGGCCAGCTGGATGTTGAACTTCTCCAGCAGCTCGCCCTCGTTGCACATGGTGCTCCAGAAGTCGAAGGGGCGTGGGCCGATCTGGAGGATGCGGGTGCTGCGGAACACCTTCACCACGTTGCACACCGCCAGGAAGTCGCGGATGCCGCGCTCGAACTCCGGGTCCTCCAGGTTGCAGTTGTTCATGTAGGTGAAGGGCACCTTGAACCGACGCAGCACCTTGCCGGTGGCGAACAGGCCGCACTGGCTGTCGCGCAGGCGCATGCCCTTCTCGTCGGGGCGCTCGTCCCTGGGGCCCCACAGCAGCACCGGCACGCCCAGGGCCTTGGCCAGGCGGGCGCACTCGTACTCGGTGCCGAAGTTGGCGTGGGGAATGAACAGGCCGTCCACCTTTTCACGCTTGAACTTTTCAATGATCTTCTCCAGGCCCGCGTCGTCGAACAGCAGGCCCTCGTCGTTCACGTCGTCGATGTCCACGAAGTCGATCTTCAGCTCTTTCAGGCGGTTCGCGGTCAGCCTGCGGTATTCCAGCGCGGCGGGCGCGCTGAATATGGCGCGCCGGGTCGGCGCGTAGCCCAGTTTGATGTTTGCTGCCATATTCGTATTCCTTTCTTACTTGGCCTCGTTGCGCGCCTGCAGGGCCATCTTGGCCTGCAAATTGCGCTGGGTCTGGTCGATGACGACGGCGAGGATGATCACGACGCCGCGGATGATCTTCTGCCAGAACTCGGAAACGCCGCACATGGTCATGCCGTCGTTGATGACGCCGATGACGAATGCGCCCACGATGGTGCCCACGATGGTGCCGGAGCCGCCGGCCATGGACGTGCCGCCCAGGACGGTGGCCGCGATGGCGTTCATCTCCCAGCCGTCGCCGGAGGCGGGGTGCGCGGCGGACAGCTGCGCGGTGTTGATCAGGCCGATCCACGCAGCGCAGAAGCCGGAGATGATATACACCAGGATCTTCACCCGGTCAGCCTTGATGCCGGACAGCTTGGCGGACTTCTCATTGCCGCCCACGGCCAGTATGTGCCAGCCGATGTGGGTGCGCTTGAGCAGTATCGCCGCCAGTATGGCCAGCACGGCGAACACGTACACGCCCGCGGGGATGTTCAGCCAGTTGGTGCCCAGGGCCTTCAAGCCCACGTTGCCCAGGCCGGGGTTGCCGGTGATCTTGGAGAAGGTCGCGCCGTTGGAGCGCAGGTTCGCCAGGCCGCGGCAGACGTACATGGTGCCCAGCGTGGCGATGAAGGCCGCCACGTTCAGCTTGGTGATGATCAGGCCGTTGATCAGGCCGATCAGGCAGCCCACCAGCAGCATCAGCACGATCACGGCGGGCACGGTGAAGTAGATGGTCTTGCCGCCGATGGTCAGGCCCTCCTGGATCAGGCCGCCGGCCAGCATGCCGGTCAGGCCGACGACGGAGCCCACGGACAGGTCGATGCCGCCGGTGATGATGACGAAGGTCATGCCCAGGGCCAGTATGCCGTACAGCGCCACGTGCTTGGCGACCATCGTCAGCGTGCTGGGCTGGAGGAAGGAAGACGACGCAAAGCTGAAGAAGATGACCAGTATGATCAGCACGATGAAGGTGCGGCCCTTCAACAGGGTCATCAACAGCTGATTGTTGTTCTTTTTCATTGTCAGTACCACTCCTTATGTTACGCGCTCTTGCCGGTTCCCAGCCCGGCGTAGGAGGCCCGGACGAGGTTGTCCTCGGTGATTTCCTCCCCCGTCAGTTCGGCGGTGCACTTGCCGTTGGACAGCACATAGATTCGGTCGGCGATGGCCATGATCTCCTTCAGCTCCGAGGAGATGACGATGATCGACAGCCCGCGCTCAGAGAACTCGTGTATGATCTCAAAGACCTCCGTCTTGGCGCCGATGTCGATGCCGCGGGAAGGCTCGTCCATCAGCAGCACCGTGGGATGGGTCATCAGGCCCTTGGCGATGACCACCTTCTGGTGGTTGCCGCCGGAGTGCTTGCCCGTAAATTCGGGGCGAGAACGATCGTTTATCTGGAATTGGGGTCGTATATCGTTACAGCTGCTTTGATCGGAGTTCTGACTTTGCTGACAGATTTCAGGAGCAAAGTTGCTGTATTTCTGCTGGCGGCGTTGCTCATAGCTTTGTCGCAAGGCGGCATTCAAGCCTTGAGCCGGTCGCTTTTCGGTACTTTGATACCGCCGGGTAAGGCGGCAGAGTATTTTGGAGTATATAATATTTTCGGGAAATTCACCACCATTCTGGGGCCGGTGCTGATCTATGCAGTTTCGCAGTTCTGGCAACGCAGTGAATATGGTATAGTGTTATTGATCGTACCGTTTACAATAGGCGGTATATTGTTGAGCCGGGTGGATTTTTCCGGCAGGATTTGAAATATCGAGGTAAATTAT
>JAZSAA010000042.1:0-10969 GCA_045601625.1 Clostridia bacterium
CCCCAAAGGGGAAGGCTTTTGGGAGGCCGACACCCACCCCGCCGAGTCCCTGGAGATCTACACGGTGGAGCAGGACAAGTGGCGGCGCGTCGCCCGCCAGGTGCACGTCGCCATCGGCAACACAAAGACCGCCGAGGATTACCGCCAGCTGATCGTCAAGGCCAGGGGCGACTACGCCGTCCACACCCGCCCCGGCCCGCTGCACACATTCGCCGGCAAGCTGCTGTTGGCCTGGGCGCTGATCTGGCAGGGGATATGGCGGGCATACGACGCCCAGGACAGGGTTTTGAGACCGTAACACATACAGAGGAGGCATGCACCATGCCGAGATCCAGCTGGCGTGGCCAGTGGTACGTCTACAACCACGTGCCCCACGAATTCCTCCGCACGATGGACGGGAAGCGCCCGCCGATCTGGACGCCGGGCGTGAAGCACGCCTGGGCCTACAAGAACCCGGCAGCGGCCCAGAAATGCGCCAGCCGCCTGAACGCTCTGCTGCACCATCCGGGAAGCGCCTGCTGGCCGTGCCAGCCCGTCAGCGTGGTCACCGGCGAGGCGGCACGGTGCCTGGACGCCATCAACCGGAGGGACGGGGCCACCTCTTTCGTCAGCGCAAGCGCTGACACCTTCCCCTCAAGGGGAAGGCTTTGAGGAGAGATACCAATGAAGCAAGGCCGCCACATCATCTTTGACACGTGGCAGGGGAAATGGCTCGAAATTGCCACGATGCCGACCGGGGATCCCCGGATCACCGTCACCCGCTGGACGCGTCACCGGGACAGGGCCTACCGGTTCCCGTCGCTCCAGGCGGCGCGGAACATGGTCGAGGCCCTGGGCGGCGGCGGGCAGTTTGAGATACGGAAGAGGGATTAGGTTTTAGGTTATAGGTTATAGGTTTTAGGGGAATGGCCGGGCGAATCAGTGCCAACCCAACACTAACTAAACCTAACACCTAACCCCTAAAACCTAAAACCTCAAATACACAAGAGGAAAGGGGAAACACACACATGACCATCGGACAACAGATCTACAACGGCATGGGGGCCGCTGCCTGGTTGATCGGCTTCCTGATACTCTTCGCGGGCACGCTCATCGCGCTGTTCCTGATCGTCTACGGCGTGATCCTGCTGGCCAAAGCCGGCGAAGAATCCGCGAAGCCGAAGGAGGTGACTCGCCGTGCCGGAACGACTGCCGCACGCTACCACGCACCAGGCAATGCTGCGCCAGTGGGGCGACACATGCGCACGGGCGCTTGAGGAGATGATCGCCGACATCCGGGCCGGGAAGCTGGTGGACGACACGCTGGAGCGCCATTTCGACTACCTCCGCCACCTGATGGGGCGGCGGGAGGTCATCGTCAATGAGATCCGGCTGGCCAACAGCCGCCACCGGGGGCCGGGAACCCCGGGGTATCACGATTTGGGGGGCGACGGACATGTGGCTGACTGATTACCGGGCCCAGTACGGGCTGACGCTGGAGCAGCTGGGCGGAATGATCCGGCAGGCCGGGCGACGGCGAGACCCGGAGCTGCGGGTATCGGACGTCCTGCTCTACCGGCTGGAGACGGACCCCAAATTTCGGACCGTGCCGAAGCTGGCCGACCTGATCGCCGAGGCCTGCGGGGCCACTGCCCAGCAGCGGGACGCCATGGTGCTGGAGCGGTACCGGGGCACCTGGAAGCCGCCGAGGCGGCGGAAGGCGGTCAAGCCCGTGCCCTACGAGAAGCCGAGCGCCGCAGCGCCGCCGAAGGGACCGCGATGCTCCGCCAAAGGACTGACCCACGGCCCGAACAATCCCTTCCCGGGAGCCCGCGCGGTGGTCAAGATCGACCGCAAGGGCGCGGTGGTGGCTAGATACGCATCCTGTAACCGCGCCGCACTGCAGAACAGCCTCCGGGAGGACCAGATTTCCAGCCGATGCCACCGCAAGGGCAGGACGGACGAATTCCGGCTCATGGGCTTCACGTTCCGATTCGCCGAGGAGTGGGACAATATGACCGCCGAGGCGCAGCGGGCGGACATCAGCCGGTTTGCCGGCGTCAAGCTGGGCCGGGGCGGCACCCACGGCTCCCACATGGTGACCGTCGTCGACCGGCACCAGCACGCACAGACGTATGAGTCCATGCGGCTCGCAGCCGAGGGAACCGGCGTCCGCTACTGCATACTCCAGGCCCGCCTGTTCAAGGCCCAGGAGAGGGCCCTCCCCGTGACCGTGCTCAACGGGCTGCGGTTCATGTTCACCACGACCTGGGACAACCTGACCGCTTCGGAGTGGGAGCAGATGTGGAGGCTTGAGGATGAATTGGGATGAGATCATGGAGACGGCCCAGGGCCACCGCTACCGGCCAACCGACACGGCGGTGACGCCCACGCCCATCTCCATCCACATGCGTGCTCACACCGCGGTGACCGGACAGTAGATGGTGGGCCGTGCCGAGCCCGTCCCAAATCGGCACCATAGCACTTTAGGGTTGTATTGCAACAATTGGCTTGTGACACGTAACACCGGCTGCGCGCGACCGTGGGGATCCACGGGGCGCGCGGCCATACCGACACACATACCTGTGGCACAGAGGCGGGCACGCCCGCCTCTGATTGACAGGAAAGGGGTAAGGCAATGTATAAGTACAGGATCAAAATTGAACCCATCGAGGGCGCGGAGAGCATGAAGCTCAGTGATGAGCTGCTGGAGCCCATCGAATGTGACGGCTTTGTGATACTCGGCGGCAGGGGCAAAAGAAGCGTCAATGTGAAGCACGACATCAACGACATTGAAATCGCTTCGATCATCGCGGAGGACACTGACATTCTGGGCGCTTCGTTCATTGCAAAGGCGATGCGTGAAGCTTCCGAAATGAAGAGGAAGAGCGCAGCCGGGAACCTGTTCGGCAAGCTGCTCAACCTCGATTGATCCACGCCGGGGCAACCCGGCGATATGGGGCCGACGGTGTCAAGGCGGGGCCGCGCATCCCCGCCCCAGCCGGTTCAACCCCGGCGGGCTCCCAGCGCATAGAGAAGGATTTTATAAGGGAAAGGGGTTTACAAATGGCTAAGAAGACGAAGAGCGCCAGCCCTCCGCCGGTGGAGTACGCCACGGCGATGGACAAGATCAGGGACGAGATGGCGAAGAGCAAGGACAATTACACCCAGGTCGTGGGCGAGTACCTGACCGCCCACCTGCTGGCCCACCCGGAGGCCGAGGCCGCGCTGATGGACAGGGGCAAGAGCATCAAGGGCAGCCTGGAGGCGGTCAGGAAGGAGGCCCAGAAGGTCAAGCGGGGCAACATGGCGATCCTGGACGACAGGACCGTGTTCGGGATCGTGCTGGGGTATTTCGGGATTGAATCGGGGCCGGATGTGATCAAAACGGGGCCGGATGTGCTCAAAACCGGGGAGAATGTGCTCAAAACCGGGGAGAATGTGCCCGCTGAGGCGGGGACCTCTTTCGTCACGGCTGGCGCCGTGCCACCTTCCCCAAAGGGGAAGGCTTTTGGGGAGACCGGGCAGGCCACCGCCCCCGACCCGTTCGACCTGGACGCGCTGCTGGGGGTGATCTGATATGAAGAATCTGAACGCAGAAACATTCGGCAACATCATGAACGACATCATCACCGAGCGTGACATCGCGGTAATGATAGAAATGCCAGCTGGCACTCAGGAGCCAACAATCAGCGGAGGCACAGGCGTGGCCACGGTAGACCTGTATTTTATACTGGCCGCGTTGAAGCCAACGCTGAAGCGCCTGATCTGCGAGCTGGGCGGGGCGGAAAACGTGGAGGTGAAGGGCGTAATCCACGGTTCGCTGAAGCTGGTGGAGGACGATATACTCAGTGATCTGGGAATCGACGGAGGTGACGCCTGATGTGCGGCATCCCCCTCCCGCCCCCAAAGCCCCCGGTCGACGCGGTGACGGGGCGGCGGCTGACCTTCGACCAGGCCGTGGCCCACGTCGGCGGAAACGACAATCTGCTCTCGGAGCACGGCAAGGACCTGATCCGGCTGAACGCGAAGCAGTACCTCTGGAAATATCCGAGCAAGATCACCTGGTGTACGGCATGCGGCAAGCCTATAGAGGGATTCACCGGCCGCCACGGCAAGCTTTACGCCTGCCCCGTCTGCGGGGCGCGGGCTGAATTCAGATACGAGGCCAAGGGCCACCGGCGCGTCTATGACGAGTTCGTCCTTTACGAATGGCGGCGGTCAGCGCTGGACGCCGAGGCCGTCACCCTGACGGCCACCTGGGTCAGCCGGGACAGCACCAACGGCCACGAGCCACACCTGGCCCTGCTGCGCACCACCACCACGGCGCTCTATGTGTTCCGTCCGGGCAGGGCCGTGACGGTGTACAAACAGAACAGCTATTGGGGCCGATACGGCGTCGAAACCCACTGGGAGCGGGTGGACGCGATCTGCCCGGAGCACACAAAAACCGGCACACAGGGCGGCGCGGATATCGTCGTCGACGGACTGGAATTCAAAAATGCCCTGGCGGGCACCCGGATCGGGCGGGTATTCGACGCGCTGCGGGGAGCCTCTGACCGCTGGGACGACCTGGAGCTGACGGCCATTGCAAACTGTGCCCGCCGCCCGTGGCTGGAATACCTGGCCAAATGCGGCCAGGCCCCGCTGGCCGCCGAGCTGCTGCGCGAGCCCCACATCTCCAGGGACGTCATTCCCAACCAGCGGGCGCGCAATCCCAGAGAGCTGCTGGGCCTGACCGCCGGCCAGTGGGGCGAGATCAAGCGGGACGGGATCGAATTGGAGGAACAAACGTTGAGCATGCTGCGCGTGCTGACCCGGCTGGACATCGGTCCGGTAAAGGTGGCCGACGCCATGGCCCTGGGCCGGGCGGACGCCTATGGAATCGAACGGCTGCTGCCGAAGCAGGGCAAATGGGGCGGAGAAACGCTGGGCGACATGGTGCGCATGCTGCCGAACAAGCTGAGGCGGAAAATCGTCCGTCGCTGCATCCGGGAGTGCAGGCACATCCAGGAATGGATCGACTACTACAGCCAACTGCGGGAGCTGGGCGAGGTCAGCGTCTACGGGCCAAAGCCAAAAGCCAACTATTCGGACCACCGTCCCTTCGCCCCGGACGCCGATCCGGCGCTGCTGCTGCCGAAGGACGTGCACGAGATGCACCAGCGCATGACCGTGCGGCTGGACATGCTGCGCAACGAGGCGCGAATCAAAGCCGCAGAGGCGCTGCGGACGAAGTTCGAGGGCAAGATCCTGCCGAAGCTTAAGCAGCGCTACGATTTCCGGGCCGAGGGCCTGGTGCTGCGGCCCTACGCGGGGGCCGCCGAGGTGATCGCCGAGGGCAGCGCGCTGTCGATCTGCATCGGCAGCTATGCCGAGAGCTACATGCGGGGCGGCACCGTTATCTGCTGCCTGCGCAAGGCCGACGCCCCAGACAAGCCATGGCGGGCCGTACAGTTCGACGCCCGCACCGGGAGGCTTCTCCAGGATCGAGGCTATAAAAACGACGTGGGCAAGTATGCCGTGCCACCCGAGACCAAGGCCATCCTGGACCGGTTCTGGCGGTCGTTCGACGAGGCACATAGCAAGAGAAAGGAGCGTAAGAGCGCATGATCGAGAGCACGAACACCAACGAATTGCAGGGCCAGTATGAGCTGGACGACCTGCTGCCGAGGCACGAAACGCCAGACTCGCCCGACGGCTACGATGCCGACGGCCATCTGCTGAATGTCGACTACCCGCCACTCCGTAGCGGCCCTAAAGGACTTGCTACGCGTCGCGACTATCAGTCGCCACCGTCTCCCCCAGAGCCTTCCCCCGTTGGGGAAGGTGGACCGCGAAGCGGGCCGGAAGAGGTCCCCGCCGCCTCGCCTGCCGCCCCGCCGACATCCCTCCCGCAGACGTCTGCGGACGCCGCCCGCCTGACCGCCCTGGCCACCGAGATCAAGGTGATCACCGAGCAGACCCGCGCCACCGTCATCTCCGCCGCCCTGGCCGTGGGCAAGCGCTTGATCGAGGCGAAATCCATCTGCCCGGCGGGGCGCTGGCTGGAATGGCTGGAGACCGCCGTGGCCTACTCCGAGCGCAAGGCCCAGGACATGATGCGCCTGTATCTGGAATATGGCCGGGACGGCAGCATCCCCGACAGCATCGCCGCGCTGGACTACTCCAAGGCCGTGGCGCTGCTGGCCGCCCCCGCCGATCAGCGGGAGGCCCTGGCCGAGCAGGCCCAGGCGGACGATCTGTCCGTGCGGCAGCTCCAGCAGGAGATCAAAAAGATAAACGCTGAAAAGCTGAAGGCTCAAATGCAGATCGAGGGGTTGGAGAAGCAGCTGGACACTGCCCAGGGGCACATCGAGCAGCTGACCGACGAAGGCAACCGGCAAGATCAGGCCATTGTGGACCGGGACAGGGAGATCGAGGCCAAGGAAGCCGAGCTGAAGGAAACGAAGCGGGTTTTGGCCGACGCCGCCGAAAAAGTCAGCCTCGCCCAGGCCAAGGCCGCCGCCGCCGAGGCGTCCGCCGAGGAGCTGCGAAAGCTCCACTCCGACGCGGAGGACCGGGCCGCGAAAAGCGCCCAGCGGGCCAGCGACGCGGTGAACCGGGCCAACCAGACCGCCAAGGACCTGGCCGAGGCCCGCGCGAAGATCCAGGCCCTGTCAGAGGCGGCAGCCGCAGCCAGCGCCAACGGCCCCGAGGTCCAGACCGTCGAGGTCGTCCCCGAGTCCATCCAGCGCGAACTCGACCAGCTGCGCCGCGACCTGGCCGAGGCCCGCGCCACCCGTAGCGGCGACTATCAGTCGCCCCCGTCCCCAGCCCCCGCCGCCACCGCCGCCGAGAAATTCAAATGGTTCTACCAGAACCAGATGCAGCCCACCTTCAAGCAGGCCCTGACCCTGCTGAAGGAAGTGGCCCAGGAGGACGGCCACGCGGCAGACGCATTCGCCACCGCGATGACGAACGCTTGCAGGGTGCTGATGAACCAACTGGGGACGGGAGAAAGAAGTCAGGTGTAAGGGATTAGGGATGAGGCGAGATAATGGAGCCAGGGTGTCAGATGAGATGCGCCTATTGTGGTACCGAGATCGAACCCAGGGCGGTCAATCAAAAATACTGCTCCCATCGCTGTGCCTGCAAGGCGAGCTATCACAAGAGGGTCAGATTCGAGAGCGTCACGTTCACCTGCTCCATGTGCGGAAAGACGGTCGTCACTGACCCGGCGCGGAAGGATAAGCGTACCCGGTTTTGCTCCCAAGAGTGTGAGAAAAAATACTGGCGGCACCCGCCATATGAGCATGAGACCAGCCGCCAGAATTTTCGGAGCGTCGAGGAATACGGGAGATATGAGCAGCGCACAAACGAAGCTTGACGCGTGGCTGGCGTCATGGCCGAGCCGCCTGGAGGAGAGAGACAAAGCCTTCATGCGCCGACTGGACGCCGAGATCGGCGCGTTGGATGCGTTGGGCTATGATCGCCGCGAGATGCTGGCAGCATTGAGCGGGCGGCTATATGTACGAAAATGGACGGCGTGCCCAAGCTGGATGGAATACGCGGAGCGTCTGCCATTGCCGCTGAAATGGCGGAACGGCATAACCTATCGGAAGACAAAGTCCGGGGCCGTCAAGACGCTGATCTATGGCGACGCGCTGTTTATCCAATACAAGGATTGCTGTCCGGTGGGCGAAAGGGGTGACGTGCCCCATGTGCTCATCGTTCACGACCTGAGGCAGCGGACGCTCCCTGAGCTGGTCGACGGACTGCCAAACGGGGAAGCCATCGCCTGGGCGCTGAGCCAGCTGGCGAAGGAGAACGGCCTGCGACTGAGCGGCCTGATCGGGATACTGAGGAGGAGCTGAGTTAGGGATTAGGAGGATAGAATGTGAAGAGAATAGTTTGTATCGGCGCGCTGTTGTTGACGCTGGCTTTTACGCTGACCGCCTGCAGCGAATCACGGCCATACACCTGGGCCATCATCGTGCTGGACGGCGAGACCATCGCCGAGGGCCACGCGGACACCTGGATCTGGTACACAAATGGCACCGTGCGCGTCGAGATTGACGGCAAGTGCTACTGCACAGACAGCGAGAACGTCATCCTCATGGAAGACCCGCCCACCACCAACGACCAACCCAAGACCACGGAGGCACACGCATGATTAAGATCGACCTGTCCGATAACGCCAACTGCGCCCAACTCTGGCGCATTATCGCCCACTTCGGCGGCTACGCCCACCAAAAGGAGAAGGCCATCGAGGAGCTGTCAGAGTTGCAGCAGGCCCTTGCCCGGGATCTCCAGGGCGAGGGCGACCGGGCCAACATCATCGAAGAGATAGCCGACGCGCTGGTGATGATCGCCCAGCTGGTGCTGCTCTACGGCACCCACCGCGACGTGGAGCGCGTGGCCGCCGATAAGCTCCTCCGCACGCTGGCGCGCATCGAAAAAGAGCAGAAGGGAGTGCCGGGGGAATGATGACCATGACCGCCCAGCTGACCAACCGCGACAAGCTGATGGAGGAGCTGCAGGAGATGTCCGCCAATGCCCTTTACCTGGCATTCGCCGACAATCACATCACCCGCGCCATCGACGACGCCATGTGTGTCGACTGCAAGGCCAAGCACGGGCGCTGCATTTCCACAGACGATCACACGCCCTGCCCGTTCACGCTGGATGACTGGATGGACGCGCCAAACACCGGCAAGCGCATCCTGCCGGCGACATGAGTAAGAAAGGAGGTAAAAGACATGACCGGCGAACAGAGAGAGGACATCATGGCGGCCATCGCCACGCTTCGAACGGCAGCGGCTTTCATGGCGGACAAGGGCCATGATGAGACCGCCACAGAGCTGCGGATCGTCGCCAGGGGCCTGCACGAGGATCTTGAAAAGGACAAGGCGGGCACCGAACCTGAGGCCGATGACCACGGCGCTGATTGAGCTGCTGATCCTGGTTACCCTGTGGGCGACGGCCCACCTGTTGAACCGATAGAAGGGGGCGATCCTATGAAGTAGATCCAGTAACCGACCCACATCGCGGGCGGGCTACATATCGTTGAGCACAATTACAAAACTGACAAAATACACGTTGTTGCTTATCGCGTAGGCAAATGTGCTATGGATCCATAATGCGCCCGCCCGCGACCTCCAAAAGCCTTCCCCTATGGGGAAGGTGGCCCGCGAAGCGGGTCGGATGAGGTCCCCAGACACTCCGCCTCGCGCCTCTGTAACGATTTGGGGCGACCCACACACCGCGTCAACCCCAAACGCGTCAACCCCGGGAATTCAGAGTTGAGCGCCCTGCCCAGCGCGGGGCGTTGACCTCCGAATTTCTACATATAATCAGGGGCCCGATCGAAGCCCCTGCGCGGGCTCGTATACCGTATTAAAATTTAGCTCACGAATGAGGAGACCGCCATGCGTCACGACGACTACCAGCTGCTCTTCGACCTGCCCGAGGGGGTCTATGACGGCCACGGCATTGACGGGGTCCGGACGGTGACCTGGCGGGCGGGCCGTCAGCTGGAGGTGGCCTGCTACCCGATCACCCGCCTGAATGCCGAGGCCCACCGGGAGGCGAAGCGCCGCCGGTCCACCCCGGCCATGGTCAAGCTCAACGCCCGCAACACCGAGCGGCACATCATGCGTCTGCTGGAGGCCAACTTCCACGAGGGCGAGGCCGTGGTGGTCACCGGCACCTACCCATATCCGTCCAGGGGCGACTACGCCATGATGGACGTCAAGGCCATGGCCGGAGAGTACGCGGCCCGTAAATTGCCCTGGGAGATGGAGCGGGTGCGCATGGACGTTCGAAACTGGCTGGGCCGCCTTCGCCGTCGCGTGAAAAAGATGGGCGGCGATCCGGCCAGGGATTTCAAGTGGCTGGTGCGCATCGAGGAGAGCAAGCAGCCCATGCTGCCCGGCATTCCGGCCAAATTCCATTTCCATGCCGTGGTGGAGGGCCCGGGCCTGGACGATCAGACCGTGAAGGCCCTCTGGGAGGAGAAGCACGGCACCTGCCACGTGGATCCGCTCTCGATGGCCGACGACAAGGTGGCCGGCCTGGCCCGATACATCACCAAGCAACAGACCGGCGGGCGCTGGTGGAGCCACAGCCGGAATCTCAAAATCGTACAGCC
Organism: Clostridia bacterium; assembly: GCA_045601625.1. Classification (GTDB taxonomy): domain Bacteria; phylum Bacillota; class Clostridia; order Christensenellales; family Aristaeellaceae; genus UBA2862. The sequence continues at coordinate 10,112 of JAZSAA010000042.1, forward strand.
GAGGATCTCAGACCGCAAGGTATCCCGCCGCCGCCTGGCCCGCCTGGCCGCCGACGTCATGCGGGACGGACGCGAAATTCTGGAAAGGCTCTACCCCGGCTATAAGCTGGCCGAGGAGCCCATTGTCCGGTATTCGGATTTTGTGGCGGGAGCTTATATCTATGCGAGGATGAGGAGGAGGGATTGACATAGCCGAGCGGCTGACCATGTTCGACGGCGACGCCAACTATCAGGCCTTCGTCGACAAATTCAAGCCGAAAAAGACCACCGACGACTGCTATACCCCGGCCAACATCTACGAGGCCGTGGCGGCGTGGGTGGCGGAGGAATACCACCGGGACCGGGAACGATTCGTCCGGCCCTTCTGGCCGGGCGGAGATTACGAGGCCGAGGACTATCCCGAGGGCTGCACCGTGGTGGACAATCCGCCTTTTTCGATCCTGGCTAAAATCTGCCGCTTCTACCAGGCCAGGGGCGTGCCGTTCTTCCTGTTCGCCCCGACGCTGACGCTGTTCAGCGGCCGGAGCCTCGATCTGAGCTATCTGCCCTGCGGCGTCTCGATCACATACGCCAACGGCGCTAACGTGAACACGTCCTTTGTCACCAACCTGGACACCTGTCTGCTGCGCACGGTGCCGGACCTGTACGCCACCGTCAAACAGATCAATGACGCCAACGAAAAGGCCCGGACCAAAATGCCGCCGAAGTACAGCTTTCCGCCCCATGTGCTCACCGCTGCGGCGGCCTGTCAATTCAGCCACTACGGCGTGCCGTTCCACGTGGAGCGGTCCGAGGCGACATTTATCCGAACGCTGGACGCCATGAAGGCCGAGGGCAAGGCCAGCGGGATATTCGGCG
>JAZSAA010000043.1:0-2234 GCA_045601625.1 Clostridia bacterium
TGTTCGTGAACATGAACGGCGGCCGCTTCTGGGGCGCTCTGTTCTTCCTGTTCATGGTCTTCGCCGCCTTCTCCACCGAGCTGGCCGTGTTTGAGAACATTCTGGCCTGCGTCCGTGAGATGACCGGCTGGAGCCGCCCCAAGGGCAGCCTGATCTGCGGCGTCGGCATCTTCCTGCTGGCCCTGACCACGGCCCTGGGCTACAGCGTGCTGAAGTTCCAGCCCTTCGCCGAGGGCACCGCCTGGCTGGATCTCTGGGATTTCATCGTCAGCAACAACGTGCTGCCCCTGGGCAGCCTGGTGTTCGCGCTGTTCTGCTGCAACAAGTTCGGCTGGGGCTGGGACAGCTTCCTGGCTGAGGCCAACGCCGGCAAGGGCATCAAGGTCAGGCAGTGGATGAAGCCCCTGTTCCGCTGGTTCGTCCCCGCCGCGATCCTGTTCATCTACATCTACGGCATGGTCACGTTCAAGTGGCGGTGATCCTGTAGGGATAACGCGGGGCTGTTTCAAAAAGCATAAAGATACGAAGGGCATGCAATTGCAGGGGCGCCGTTGCGCCGTCCGCCGGGTTCGACGATATATTTTCGTACCCGGGCGGGCACCGCAACGGCGCCCCTGTTTGATACTGCGATATCTTTTGGACAGCCCCGCGCTTAGTGGCGCAGGAGACAACGAATCAGTATTCCCCGCTCATCTCGTCCAGCTCCGCGTGCATGGTTTCGGCCCAGCTGTACTGGTTCATGTAATCGCCCATATAGCGGTAGCGGGACTTGTCCTTCCTGGCGATCCAGTCGTACAGGTCGCAGTCGATGCGATCGGCGGCGATGGCCATGCTGCCCCGCTGCTTGTGGATCAGGTCGGTCAGCTTCAGCCGGTCGAAGGTGTTCTGGAGGTCCTGACGCAGGTTGCGCAGGTACGAGGCCTTCTTATCCGGGTCGCCATCGTCCTCCCACAGGGCGGCGATGATCTCGCCGTTGGTGGTCTGGGCGCCCCGGTTGTTCACCAGCAGGGCCACGATCTCCTTGGTGCGGCTGTACTTGAAGGCCACCGGCTCGCCATCTACGAACAGCTCGAAGTTGCCAAAGGTCTGGGCGAACACACGGTGTCCCGCGCCGCCGCTGACGGGATAGCGCAGATCATCCAGCTCGGCGGACAGGGCGTATTTGCTCACCGGCAGCAGCAGGTACCCGCTGGCGTGCAGCGACAGGGCGTCCAGGGCCTGGGCGTCATCCGGGTCCAGGAACAGCAGGTTCACCGCGGGGTGCAGGTCCTTCAAATACTGGCCCAGGTCCAGGCCGTCCAGCTCGGTCATGTTCGCCGCCAGCAGCGCCACGTCCACGGGGTGCTTCCTGGCCTCGGCCAGGGCCGCCGGGCTTTCGCTGAACTGGAGCACCTCGGCCTCGGGCTGCAATTCGTTCACCAGCGCCGCGGCGTCCTTCAGGGTCTGGGCATCCTCGGAAACCACCATGTACGTCATTGGCCATCCCCTCCGATCTCAACGGGACGCAGCACCTGGCTGGCGCGCTGTTCCCGGGTCATATGCAGCGGGTCAGGCTCGCCCACCAGCAGCATGTCGCCGCCGTTCAGCGCCGCCTCGTGGAGCGGGCCGACCTTCAGGTCGGCGATCACCAGCGCGGCGAAGCGATCGTAATTGTCCTCGTCGATCCTCGGGAAGTGGTGGCGCATGCGATACCAGTGCTTCCGGTCGAAGCCCATGCTGCCGGTGAACAGCCGGTCGGCGGTGGCCTCCACCTCCTCCGGTCCCGCCATCTGGCCGGGGGCGAGGTTCTCGCAGAACAGCATGGCGTAGGTGCGCAGCACCTGGCCGCGCAGGGTGTCGCGGCGGCCGTTGCGCTCGACGGGGGTATCCATCACCCGATAGTAGTGGTCCCGGGCGGCCTCCGAGCGTTCAAAGTGAACGATGGCCTCGTAGAAGTCCCGGTCGATCAGCGTTTGGCTCATGGTACAATCCTCCTGGTCGGTCGTCGAATGGGTCTGGGTAACAGTGGCGGCAGGGCGTTTCACGTCACCGCGATGGACAGCGCGCCGAAGAACAGCGCCATGCCCACGACCATGGCCAGCTCCTGCCGCCAGCGCCGCGCCAGCAGCCCGGCGCACTCCCGCATGAAGGCGTTGGGCCAGTACCACCAGCGGGTGCGGGAGCCCATGCCCTCGGCCTCCAGCCCCGCCAGCCGCGCCCAGACGCCGCTTCTGAACACATGGTAGTTGGTGGTG
>JAZSAA010000044.1:0-3439 GCA_045601625.1 Clostridia bacterium
TTTGAAGAGAAGCTGTATTCCGTGGGCCACATCCCCGGCTCCTGGAACCGCCGCGAGGGCCGTCCCGCGGAGAAGGCCATACTGACCTGCCGCCTGATCGACCGCCCCCTGCGCCCCCTGTTCCCCAAGGGCATGCGCCACGACGTTTCCGTCGTGTGCACCGTGATGTCCGTCGAGCAGGACAACATCCCCGACATCCCCGCCATGATCGGCGCCTCCGCGGCCCTGGCAACCAGCCAGATCCCGTGGGCGGGCCCCATCGGCGCGGTGAACATCGGCTATGTGGACGGCGAGTACGTGGTCAACCCCACCGTCGAGCAGCGCGAGAAGAGCCTGATGAACCTGACCGTGGCCGGCACCTCCGAGGCCGTGCTGATGGTCGAGGCCGGCGCGAAGGAGGTCTCCGAGGAGGTCATGCTGGGCGCGATCCTGTTCGCCCACGAGGAGATCAAGAAGATCGTCGCCTTCATCAACGACATCGTGGCCGAAATCGGCAAGGAAAAGAAGGAATTCCCGCTGGCTCTGCCCGGGGATGACGTGAAGGCCGCCGTGCGCGAGTATTCCCTGCCCAAGGTGGAGTGGATGTTCGAGACCTTCGACCGCAGCGAGCGCAACGCCCGCGAGGAGCAGGTGAAGGCGGAGGTCGCCGAGCACTTTGCCGAGCAGTTTGAAGGCCGCGAGCAGGAAGTCGCCGACGCCCTGTACAACGTGCAGAAGGAAGTCATGCGCCGCCACATCATTGACAAGGGCATCCGTCCCGACGGCCGCAAGCTGACTGAGGTGCGCCCCATCTGGTGCGAGGTCGGCGTGCTGCCCCGTCCCCACGGCTCCGGCGTGTTCACCCGCGGCCAGACCCAGGTCATGACCGTGGCCACCTTGGCCCCCATGTCCGAGCAGCAGATCATCGACGGCATCGGCACCGAGGACCGCAAGCGCTACATGCACCACTACAACTTCCCGGGCTATTCCACCGGTGAGGCCAAGCCCTCCCGCAGCCCCGGACGCCGTGAGATCGGCCACGGCGCGCTGGCCGAGCGCGCGCTGCTGCCCATGATCCCTTCGGTGGAGGAGTTCCCGTACTGCCTGCGCCTGGTCTCCGAGGTCATGTCTTCCAACGGCTCCACCTCCCAGGCCTCCGTCTGCGGCAGCACCCTGGCCCTGATGGACGCGGGCGTGCCGATCAAGCGCCCCGTGGCCGGCGTGGCCATGGGCCTGATCAAGGACGTTGAGAACACCGGCAAGGTGGCCGTGCTGACTGACATCCAGGGCCTGGAGGACTTCCTGGGCGACATGGACTTCAAGGTGGCCGGCACCGCCCAGGGCATCACCGCCATCCAGATGGACATCAAGATCAAGGGCATCGACGAGCAGATCCTGCGCCAGGCGCTGGCCCAGGCTTACGACGGCCGTATGCACATCCTGGGCAAGATGCTCGAGGTGCTGCCCGCCCCGCGCGAGCACCTGTCCAAGTACGCCCCCAAGATCGTCCACTTCTTCATCAACCCCGAGAAGATCGGCGAGGTGGTCGGCCCCCGCGGCAAGACCATCAACAAGATCATCGAGGAGACCGGCGTCAAGATCGACATCGAGGACGATGGCAGCGTGTTCATCGCCACCGAGGACGACGAGGCGGCGAAGAAGGCCCGCAAGATCATCGAAGGCATCGCCAAGGACCTGCAGGTGGGCGACGTGTTCACCGGCAAGGTGGTGCGCATCATGTCCTTCGGCGCGTTCGTCGAGTATGCCCCCGGCAAGGACGGCATGATCCACATCTCCAAGCTGGCCAACGAGCGCGTGGAAAAGGTTGAGGACGTGGTCAACATCGGCGACGAGTTGGAGGTTCGCGTGGCTGAGATCGACAGCCAGGGCCGCGTGAACCTGGTGCGCAATGACATCGTGTACGATGACGAATCCATGCCCGTGCGCCGACCCCCGCGCCGCGATGGCGACAGGGACCGCCGGGGCGGCGACCGCGACCGCAGGCCGCGCAGGCGTGACTGATAACGGTTGAATTATGTGATGGATGGGCATACTTGGTATGCCCATCCGTTCGCTATGGGGGATTGTGGCCATGATCGCGTATTACGTGGGGGATATCCGGCGCTGCCTGGAGAACGAATGCTGGTTCGCAGCGCTGTCCCTGGCCCTGGCGCTGCCAGACATCTGCGGCATGGCTGAATTTCCCGACAGAACGGTGACGGAGCGCTATATCACCTGGTACGACCGGCATGTCGGGCAGGAGCTTTGTTCAGACGGCATGGCCGACAGGACGCCCTATCCCAGCGGCGAGGTGGTGTACAACCTGCGCAACACCTTCCTGCACCAGGGCTCGCCCACGATCAACAGCGACAAGGTGAAGACGCCCCGGAACCAGGTGGACCAATTCATACTGATGCTGGGGGACGGCTCCAAAATCCATACCATGGCAATGGCGGTCGAAGCGCTGGATACGGCCGTCCGGACGCTGCTGGTGGACGTATCCTTCCTGTGCGGCGCGCTGTGCGATGCCGCCGAAAGCTACAGCCGCGAACACCCGGAGGCCTTCCACTTTGAATACAACGTGCTGCCCCAGTCGGCGCTGTTCGGGAAGGAGAGCCCCGTGGACGCCCTCGTGGGCCAGGGCGATCCCATCGGCGAGCTGATGGAGGAGAAGCTCAGGGCTGAGGGACGGAAGATTCACATTGAGAGCAATGTCACGGAAACGTTGCTGAACGGCCTGAAGAAGCCCCAGGCACGTGCCCCGAAGGCGGAAAAACAGCCCTCAGTGGCATCCGTGAATGAACACAGGCTGCGCTGCCTCTTCGGCCAGCAATTCAAAGAAAAGAAGTACGTGCAGAAGAAGGAAGCTATCATCGCGGCGGTGCTGGCCTCACAAACGCGGATGCAGTTGAACGACAACCTCACCAGGCTGTTCCCCGGCGGGGACGTGAAGGCCATACTCAGCCGCCTGAAGCCCCTGACCCGCGACTGGCCGGGGAGATAGCATGAATAAAGGAGTAAACCTATGACATTTGACCAAATCACCCTGCCCAACGGCCTGCGCATCATCGGTGAGCGGATTCCCCACTTCCGTTCGGTTTCCGTGGGCCTGTGGCTGGGCTCGGGCTCCCAGTTCGAGACGGTGGAGGAGGCCGGCGTCAGCCACTTCCTTGAGCACATGGTGTTCAAGGGCACAGAAAAGCGCACCGCCCGGCAGATTGCCGAGGAGATGGACGCCGTGGGCGGCCAGCTGAACGCCTTCACGGCCAAGGAATGCACCTGCTTCTACGCCAAGGTGGTGGACGAGCACCTGCCCCTGGCCATGGACGTGATCTGCGACCTGGCCACCCATCCCGCCTTCGATCCGGCGGAGATGGCCAAGGAGAAAGGCGTGGTGATCGAGGAGATCGCCATGGCCGAGGACACCCCCGAGGACCTGGTGCACGAGCTGATCATGCTG
>JAZSAA010000045.1:0-3206 GCA_045601625.1 Clostridia bacterium
CCCTCTCGATCAGCTCCTGTACGCCTTGATTCTTCATCGCGGATATGGGGACCACAGGGACGCCCAGCATGGCCTCCATGCCCTTCACATCCACAGAGCCTCCGTTTCCGGTGACCTCGTCCATCATGTTCAGGGCGACGATCATCGGAATGTCCAGTTCAAGCAGCTGCATCGTCAGATAAAGGTTGCGGTCGATGTTGGTGGCGTCGACGATGTTGATGATTCCCTTTGGCCGGGTGTTCAGCAGGAAATCCCGGGAGACCAGCTCCTCTCTGGTGTAGGGGGACATGGAATAGATGCGGGCAGGTCCGTGATGATCGCGCCCGGCTGGCCGAGGATCTCGCCGTCCTTCTTTTCGACGGTCACGCCCGGAAAGTTGCCCACATGCTGCCTGGAGCCGGTCATCTGGTTGAACAGCGTGGTCTTCCCGCAATTCTGATTGCCCATGAGGGCAAAGGTCAGCCTGACATCGTCCGGAAGCGCCGCTTCCGCCTCCTTCCGCCTTGCCCTTCCGAGGGACAACAGCCGGTTCTTCACTCCCGCCTTCCGCTGCGGTATGTATTCTGAGGCGGGCACGACGCCGATCCTTTCCGCGTCGGCCAGCCGCAGCGTAAGCTCATAGCCGTGAATGCGCACCTCCATCGGGTCGCCCCTCGGCGCGTATTTGACGATCGTGACCTCCACGCCGGGTATGATTCCCATGTCCAGAAAATGCTGCCTGAGCGCGCCGTCTCCGCCGACCGAGGTGACGACGGCGGTCTTGCCGATTTCAAGCTCCTTCAAATTCATATCATCGACAGTCCTTTCTGGCATGAGCGCGGTGGTTCAGCAATAGAAGCGCCAGCGCGACAAAGGCCACGGCCAGGTACAGCGGCAGATTGCTGTCGTCCCCTGTGGGAACCCGATCCCGCACGCGAAGGACGGCCTCCCGGCTGCTGATCTGCGTGCCCGCCGTATCGGTGACCACGCACCTGAACTTGCAGCCGTCCCACTTCTTCTCGATGTCGTCTCGGGACAGGATGGGATCGGTAAAGCCCGGAAGGTCCACCCACCTCTGGCGCTTCTCGTCCCGGATCTGCCACTGATAGGCATACGGCTTTACACCGCCCGCCACCTCAACGGAGAAGGACACGTCCTCGCCCGGCTGAACGATGGCGTCCCTCGGCTGGCGGATGAAGGTCAGAGGATCCTGCTCCCGGCTGGATACCACGAAGGGATTGGAGTACAGGAAGTAATGCCCATAGTTCGTCCCGTTCACATCCATCTGAGCCCGATAACGCCATAGCACCAGAGACCGGCCCTCGGGCAGCGGTTCAAGCAATACCGGCTCCGCGTCCGCCAAAGTGCGTATCTCCCCGGACTGTGTCCTGCCCATGGGCCTGGGGAGGTCCGCGATCGAGGCGGCGACCGCGTCCCGGGCTTCGATCTCCACGATGTAATCCGACGCAATCCAGGGGTAATCGCAGGTCAATCCCGCGTAGCCACGCAGGTAGTCTCGGGCAAAGGCCTCGGGGCCGTAGTCGATGCGATAGGTCCAGGGCCAGACCGTAAGTCCCCTGTGCCGGGCCGCCAGCAGCGCCTCTTCGTGGCCGTGCATATAGATGGGGTTGTAGGTGGCGTTCCAGGCGTCGAGGACTTCAAAGAGCGCGCGCAGCTTCGCCTGCGTCAGGCTCGTCCCGTCCAGGTTTTCGGAAGCCACATCCATCCACTCGGCCAGATTCAGCGCGCCAATGGACATCTCCGGATAATCGCTGTAAATGGCATCCAGGATCTGCCTGTTGAAGGTGATCGTGAAGAACTGGTCCCAGGCGTCGTATTTATCCACCAACGCCTTGTAAACCGGTAAGATGGCGGGGTTGTAGCTCTTGATCTCCGTGTCGTGGACGAGGTCGGTACCCCTGAAGGCCTCGATATACTCCCGCAGCGTGGGTATGATGTAGGTCTTTCGCTCCTTCTGCCCGTACAGCGTGCCGTATCGGGAGGCCTCCCCCGGGGTAACCTCGTTCCAGTTGACGATGCTCTCCCAGTCGAAGGGCTGCGCCCGCAGCTGCTTCAGGGTGAAGTGCTCGGCGGGATAGATCTCGCCCTCATCGTCCCGCTGGATGAAATTCAGGAGGCGCTCCGTGGTATCGTCGTGCAGTATGAAGATCTCGCCGTCCGCGCTGAGCTGGATGTCGTTTTCCACCGAGTCCACGCCTTCCTCGAACGCGCCCCGGGCCGAATCCAGGGTATTTTCAACATATGTGGAGGGATCGCCCCGGTGGCCGATGATCAGGGGCACCCGCAGCAGCGACGGCGCGTCGTCCCGGAAAAACGACTCCGCCCGGAGGGCCGCTCCATAATCGTCCACCACCACGCCGTTGACGCCATTGGTGTACACGGTCATGATCGACCGCGTGTCCACAGGCGTCTGTGCCCAAACCGTGGAGGCCAGGCTTTGAAGAAACCGCACGTTCTCCCGGCTGGCGGCCTCGGCGCTCAACAGAATCACCTTGCCGTGGGCGCCGTTGGTGACCGCCACCATGTCCACCAGCGTTTTTCTGTCGGGTTTGCTGATCGCCGTATAGTCCAGCATCCCCCGCACATGGGTCAGATCGGCCACGTCCCTGACCAGGTCCGCGTGATCCGGAGTGGAGAGGACAAAGCAGTCCAGCAGCCCGCTGTCAGGAAGGAAGGCCTTGAGCGCTGCGGCAGTCCGGGCGTCGCGGATGTAAAAGGCGGGAATCATGCCCCCCGACGTGGCGTCGATGTAGCGCCCCAGGTCGTCTGCCAGAAGGCTTCCCTCCCGGTCGTACACGTTCAGCGCTTCATCCAGCCATACGATGGCTGTGGCGGGGCGCTGCGACCCGGTCGCCGTAGCCAGGGCGTCGGAGTCCGCGCGCCAGGCGACGGTTGCCGCCATGGCCCAGGAGGTGTCCGGCTCATAGACATCGGAATAGGGCAGCTTCTCCTTGCCAATCGGTTCTGTTTCGACCCTGCCGCACAGCGTGCAGGCGCGCCGCCTCTCGCCCTCCCGGCTCCGGGTGGCCTTCCTGACGGTTTCCCACTCTCCCCAGTCATGGGCCTCGGGATCGATGGGAAGGGTTTCCTTCAGGACGTGGGCAGGATCGGCCTTGCAGACCTTTGTTACGCTGCCGGGGCTGATACAGGTGGCGTCGGTCTCACTGCCCTGATCCTCGTCCCAATAGTGCTCCGCCTTCACCTCG
>JAZSAA010000046.1:0-3121 GCA_045601625.1 Clostridia bacterium
CGCCCATGTGGGCGGCGCCTTTTGCGTCCGTTCTGTCAGGCGATCTCCAGTGCGATCTCCATCATGTGGGTGAAGGTGGTCTGCCGGTCCTCGGCGGGCAGGGACTCGCCGGTCACCAGGCTGTCGGAGATGGTCAGCAGCGCCAGCGCGTTCTTGCCGGCGGCGGCGGCGTTCAGGTACAGCGCGAAGGCCTCCATCTCCACGCACAGCACGCCCAGCTTTTGCAGGATCGGTGTGGAATTGTAATCGCCCTGGCTGTAGAAGCCATCGTGGGACGCGATCGGGCCGGGCACCAGGGGGTAGCCCAGCTTTTCCGCGGCGTCCATCGCCCCCTTCAGCAGCTCGTAGGAGCAGCAGGGAGCCAGCGTGCCCTGGTAGCCGAATTGCGCGCCGTAGTTGGTATCGGTGTAGACGCTTATGGCCGCCACCACGTCCCGCAGCTTCAACTTGTCGGTCATCGCGCCGGCGGAGCCGATGCGGATGATGTTGTCCACGCCGTAGAAGTTGAACAGCTCGTAGGAATAGATGCCGATGGACGGCATGCCCATACCCGAGGCCATCACCGATACCCGCTTGCCCTTGTACTGGCCCGTATAGCCGTGCACCCCGCGCACGTTGTTCACCAGCACGGCGTCCTCAAGGTAGTTCTCGGCGATGAATTTCGCCCGCAGCGGGTCGCCGGGCATCAGCACAGTTCGCGCGAAATCGCCTTCCTTTGCGTTGATGTGAGGGGTCGGTATGTTGCTCATGTGGGTCCTCCTCCAATCTCATTCTATTATGCTTCAGTCCAGCAGCACCTGGACGCCGTTGTCCGTGAAAACCCGCAACAGGCCCAGGGCATAGCTCCCGCAGCCCTCCAGCAGGTCGCCCGCATACTGTATGACCACCAGCTCCCGCCCCGCGCGCTCGCCGAGGCAGTCGTTCAGCGCGTCCAGGTTTTCGCCGTAGTATTCCGGAAGCGACAGCTTCTGCTTCAGCTCGGCGTGCAGCCCCGCGCGGTCATCCATGCGCCTTCCATCCAATACGATCATCGCTCATCCCTCCGGAAACATCTCTGTAAACGTGTTGTAGTGGTCACTTGTGTAGTAATAGAGGCCGTCGGAGCTGAAGAGCACCCGCTCCGCGCCCCGCTTTTTGCCGCGGTAGTTGGCGTCGCACTCGTACCAGGTGCGCCCCTTCTTCGAGGGCAGCAGGCCTTCATAGTTGCCGAAGCGGTCGCCGCCGATGCTCTTGCCCGGGGCAACCTCGCCCACGTAATTGTAGCGGCTGTCCCACCCCAGGTCCCTGGCCTCGTTCTTGGTGATGAAGTTCTCCGGAAGCTCGCCGTAAATGGCCAGATAATTGACGATCTGCTGGGGGGCCGTGACCGGCGTCTGGAATTCGACTTCAGTCTGTTTTTCGTTTTCCGACCGCTGTCCGTTTTCTTCTTCCTCCGTCAGGCCGAAGGCCTGGCGCAGCATGTCCCGCCAGTCGCCCTCCGCCGCGGCGAAGGACAGGCTCCCCAGCGCCACAAGCAGCGCCAGGACCACGGCAAGCAGCCGCCTCAAACGTTTGTCCATTTGTTTCTCTCCCTTCCTCCGGCGCGGCCGAAGGGCCGCGCCACGTTTGTGCCTCATTTTTCAGCAAAATCGTCCTGCGCCGCGGGAATGCCGTACAGCGCGGCTTCGGCCTCGTCCTGGTCCGCGTCCTCCGGCAGCGCGGGCATCAGCCCGGTGCACTCGGTGGACGACGCCACCGTCTGCGTCTGCGCCGCCGCGTCCATTGCGCGCCTGCGTCTGGCCTTCATGCCATCACCTCCCGGCATGAGTATGCCCCCGGCAGGTCGATGCTATAATACCATTTTAACCGATTCCCGCCCCCGCGTCAAGCCGTGAAAACGCGCTTTGGAAAACCTGTGCGCGGTTTTCAGGCATACAATGCGGGGTTTTTGCGTCTGCGCACTTGAACGAACCGTTCAACTATGCTATAATCCATATTGATGAGGTGTGTAATATGTCCAACAAGCGTTATGGCAATATCATGATCCCCGAGGACCCGCCGGCCAAGCCCTCGCTGCTGGCCATCGGCATACTGCTGTTCATCGTGCCCCCGATTTCCACTTTTGTCGGGCTGTACTTGGGCTACAAGCGCATCCGCAACGAGATCAGCCGCAAGCGCTTCAAGCTGTACCGCCGCTACGCCAGCGCCATCGGCGAACGCAACGAGGTCAGCATTCGCGGCCTGGCCGCCAGCATGGGGATGCCCACGAACACCGTGATGGGCGACCTGCAGGCCATGATCGACGAGGGCTTCATGGGCAACGACGCCTACATCGACCACAGCCACATGGTGCTGTACCTGAACCCCAACGTGGTGGAGACCCGCTTCGTGGAGCGGGGCGGCGACCAGGTGGTCAACGTCTACATCACGCCGGAGGATCGGGCGTCCACCGTGGCCGCCGCGAAGGCGACCCAGGCCAGGAGCGCCGCCGCGGAGGTCCGGAAGCCCCCCGTCGAGGCGCCCGCCAAGCCCCGCAGGGCCACCGAGCCCGCCAGGTCCACCTCCGACCCCGACAACTTCGAGGCCAAGCTGCGCGAGATCCGTGCGCTGAACGACGCCATCAAGGACCCCGCCGTCTCCGAGCGCATCGACCGCATCGGCGAGCTGACCGCCAGCATCTTCCGGGTGGTGCAGGAAAAGCCCGAGCACGCCGAGGAGGTGCGCAAGTTCATGAACTACTACCTGCCCACCACGCTGAAGCTGCTGAAATCCTACAGCCTGATGGAGCAGCAGAGCTACCAGGGCGAAAACATACAGGCCAGCCGCAAGCGCATCGAGGACGTGCTGGACACGCTTGTCCGCGGCTTCGAGCAACAGCAGGACCGCCTGTTCCGCACCGAGGCGATGGACGTGGAAGCCGACATTCAGGTGCTGGAAACCATGATGGCGAAGGACGGTCTTGTCACGCCGAAGGGGCTCGACCTTCGCGCCGCAGGAGGCAGAAAATGAAATACATCGCCCGCAGGTTTCGGTTGAGAAGCGGCGGATGCTGCGTGCTGCGCAGTCCCGAACCCCGGGACGCTGCGCAGCGCGCCGCTTTTCTGAAAAAGGTGAACGCTGAAACGGACTTCATGGCGCGGGG
>JAZSAA010000047.1:0-9975 GCA_045601625.1 Clostridia bacterium
GCTCAATCCCACGCTGGAAAACTACGCCAGCGCCTTCACCCAGGTGCCGCTGGCCCGGTACTTCATGAACTCCATCGTCTTCACCGTGGTCACCACGGCGCTGATGATGCTGGTGATCGTGCCCGCGGCCTTCGCCTTCGCGCGGCTGCAGTTCAGGGGCCGCGACCTGGTGTTCTCGCTGTTCCTGGCCCTGATGATGATCCCCAACGAGCTGGTGATCATCACCAACTTCCAGACCATCACCAACCTGGGCCTGCGCAACAGCTTCCCCGGCCTGATCCTGCCGTCGGTGACCAGCATCTTCTACATCTACCTGCTGCGGGAGAACTTCGCCCAGATCCCCGACGAGCTGTACAACGCCGCCCGGGTGGACGGCACCACCGACTTCAAGTACCTGATGCGGGTGATGATACCCATCTGCAAGCCCACCATCATCACGATACTGATCCTGAAGGTCATCGAGTGCTGGAACAGCTACGTCTGGCCCCGGCTGGTGACCGACGACCCCGCCTACTTCCTGGTGTCCAACGGCATCCAGGAGATCCGGGAAAACGGCTTCGGGCGGGAAAACGTGCCCGCCATGATGGCCGCCGTGGTGGTCATCTCCATCCCCCTGATCGTGCTGTTCCTGATATTCCGCAACAAGATCATGGAGGGCGTATCGAGGGGAGGGATCAAGGGATGAAACCTGTTCGCTGTGCGGCCCTTGCGCTGCTGCTCTGCGTCCTCGCCCTCTCCCTCACCGCCTGCCACGGCAGCCGGGGGCGGGTGGACTTCGCGGTGCCCCAGGCCTTCGACACCTCCCGGCAGTTCGACATCACCTTCTGGGCCAAGAATGACACCAACAAGACCCAGACCGCGATCTACAAGAAGGCCATCGACGATTTCCATGCCCTGTACCCGAACATCAACGTCAGCATGAAGCTGTACACCGATTACGGGCGCATCTACAACGACGTGATCACCAACATCGCCACCGACACCACGCCCAACGTGTGCATCACCTACCCCGACCACATCGCCACTTACCTGACGGGCAGCAACGTGGTGGTGCCGCTGGACAGACTGATGGACGACCCGGCCTACGGCCTGGGGGGCAGCGAGGTGGCCTTCGACGGACCCACGCGGGAGCAGATCATCCCCCAGTTCCTCGAGGAGTGCGCCTTCTCCGGCGGGGTGTACGCCCTGCCCTACATGCGCTCCACCGAGGCGCTGTACATCAACAGGGACTTCGTGGAGGCCCTGGGCTACCAGGTGCCGGACGTGCCGACCTGGGACTTCATCTGGGAGGTCTCCGAGGCGGCCACGCAAAAGAACCCCGACGGCACCTTCGCCGTGAACGGCCAGAAGGTGATGATCCCCTTCATCTACAAGAGCACCGACAACATGATGATCCAGATGCTCCGGCAGCTGGACGCGGGCTATGCCACCGGGGCCGGCGGGATCGAGCTGATGAACGACACCACGAAGTCGCTGCTGCTGGAGATCTCGCAGCACGCGAAGTCCGGCGCGTTCTCCACCTTCAAGATCTCCAGCTACCCGGCCAACTTCCTGAACGCGGGCCAGTGCGTCTTCGCCGTGGACAGCACCGCCGGGGCCACCTGGATGGGCAGCGACGCGCCGCTGCTGGACATCTCCGCCGACGCGCTGGTGCGGTTTGAGACCGCCGTGCGCCCGGTGCCCCAGTTCGACCCGGCCAACCCGAAGATGATCTCCCAGGGCCCCAGCGTGTGCCTGTTCAACAAGAAGGACCCCCAGGAGGTGCTGGCGGGCTGGCTGTTCATGCAGTTTTTGCTGACCAACGACGTTCAGATCGCCTACGCCCAGACCGAGGGCTACGCCCCCGTCACGTCCAAGGCCCAGGGCGACGCCGCCTATCAGGACTACCTGAACAGCGACGCCGGGGACGCGCTGCACTACCCGATAAAGCTCCAGGCCTCCCGGCTGCTGCTGGACAACACCGCGAACACCTTCACCACCCCGGTGTTCAACGGCTCCACCAGCCTGCGGGACGCCGCCGGCCAGCTGGTGGAGGACGTCACCAAGGCCGTGCGCCGCAAGAAGACCGTGGACGACGCCTACATCGACAATCTGTTTCAGTCCGTCACCGACATGTACGAGCTGAACCAGCCCAGGGGCGGCGAGGACACCCCCCGGGACCTCGGCCCCCTGCCCGCCGGCTCCAGGGCCCTGCTGATCGGCCTGGCGGCGGTGTGGGTGCTGCTGGGGGCGGTCGCGATCGCCAGGCGGGCGAAGAAGGATTGACCGCATCGGTGCGGCGGAATCGCCGTTTCATCGCCCCCTCGCTGCATATTCAGTCATTTTTATGCATTATTATACATTTTCAACGAATAATAATACACATTTAACTTGCCTTTGACCGGCTTTGGCCGTATAATTTCCGTATATTTATTAGAATGGTACGGAGGCGGCATATGAAGCGGGTATTCATCGATGGCAGCGCGGGCACCACGGGCCTGCGCATACGCGAGCGGCTGGCCGAACGGGCGGGGATCGAGCTGATCGCCCTGCCCGAGGCCCTGCGCAAGGACCCCTCGGCCCGGCGGGACGCGCTGAACGGCGCGGACATCGCCTTTTTGTGCCTGCCGGACGCCGCCGCCATCGAGGCGGTGGCCCTGGTGGAGAACCCGGACACCGCCATCATCGACACCTCCACCGCCCACCGCACCGCCGAGGGCTGGGTCTACGGCTTTGCCGAGCTGCCCGGCCAGCGGACGCGCATCGCCGCGTCGAAGCGCATTGCCAACCCCGGCTGCCACGCCAGCGGGTTCATCGCGCTGGTCGCGCCGCTGACCCACGCGGGGCTGCTGAATAAAGACGCCCTGCTGTGCTGCACGTCGCTGACCGGCTATTCCGGCGGCGGCAAGAAGATGATCGCCGAGTACGAGGCCGAAGGCCGCAGCCCGCTGCTGGACGCCCCCCGCCAGTACGGCCTGACCCAGCAGCACAAGCACCTGAAGGAGATGGCCGCGGTGTGCGGGTTGACCCATGCCCCGGCGTTCATGCCCATCGTGGGCGACTTCTACAGCGGCATGGAGGTCACCGTGCCCCTGTTCTCAGGCCAGCTGAACGGCTCCATCGACGACGTGAAGGCGGCCTACCGCGCAGCCTACGCCGGCCCGGTGGTGAACTTCGCCGGGGCCGCGGACGAGAACGGCTTCCTGTCGGCGGGGGCGCTGTCCGGCCGGGACGACATGGAGATCAGCGTCTCGGGCAACGCCGAACGCCTGCTGCTCACCGCCCGCTTCGACAACCTGGGCAAGGGGGCCTCCGGTGCGGCCATACAGAACATGAACCTGCTGCTGGGGCTGGACGAGACGGAGGGACTGGTGATCGGAACCCATGGATGAGGTACAGATCCTGCCCATGCGCGAGGAGGACTACGACGCCGTCCGGGCGCTGTGGATGACCATAAGGGGCTTCGGCATACGGGCGCTGGACGATTCCCGGGAGGACGTGGCCCGCTTCATCCGCCGCAACCCCACCACCAGCGTGGTGGCGGTGGCCGACGGACGCATCGTCGGCTCCATCCTGTGCGGCTCGGACGGCCGCCAGGGCGCGCTCTACCACGTCTGCGTGGCCAAGGCCTACCGGCGGCGGCGCATCGGCACCCGCATGGTGGGCCATTGCATGGCGCGGCTTCGGGAAATGGGCATCAACAAGGTCTCCCTGATCGCCTTCGCCAGCAACGACGTGGGCAACGCCTTCTGGCGGCAGATCGGCTGGAAGAGGAGCGACGTGAATTATTATGAGTTCGTGCTGAACGAGAAGAACATCACGCGATTTATAGGAGAGGACAATGAAGATCAATAGCATTCCCGGCGGCGTGACGGCCGCCGCGGGCTTCAAAGCGGCCTGCTGCGCCGCGGGCATCAAGTACCGGGAGCGCACCGACATGGCCATGCTGTATAGCGACGCGCCCTGCGCCGTGGGGGGCGTCTTTACCAGCAACGTGGTCAAGGCCGCGCCGGTGGTCTGGGACCGGGACATCGTGCGCAACGTCAAGGCCGCCCGGGCCGTGGTGGTCAACGCCGGCATCGCCAACGCCGCCACCGGCGAGACGGGCATGGCACTGTGCCGGCAGACCGCCGAATTCACCGGGAAGGCGCTGGGCATTCCCGCGGACCAGGTGCTGCTGGGCTCCACCGGCGTCATCGGGCCCAACCTGCCCATCGACCGCATCACCGCGGGCGTGGCCATGATGAAGCAGACCCTGTCGGACAGCCTCGAAGCGGGCGCCGCCGCAAGCCGGGCCATCATGACCACCGACACCGTCAACAAGGAGTGCGCGGTGGCCTTCACCCTGCCCGCTGCCGACAGCAAGGGCGTCGTGGAGGTCCATATGGGCGGCATGAGCAAGGGCTCGGGCATGATCCACCCCAACATGTGCACGATGCTGGCCTACATCACCACCGACTGCGCCATCGATTCGGCCCTGCTGCAGCAGGCCGTCAGCGACGTGGTGGCCGACACCTTCAACATGATCTCGGTGGACGGCGACACCAGCACCAACGACACGCTGCTGGTGCTGGCCAACGGCCTGGCGGGCAACGCGCCCGTCGCCGCCGGGAGCGCGGCCTATGACGCCTTCCGCGAGGCGCTGTTCACCGTGTGCCGCGACCTCGCCGTGAAGATGGCCGGGGACGGCGAGGGCGCGACCCACCTGGTGGAGATGAAGGTGACGGGCGCCGACACCAAGGAACACGCCCGCACGCTGGCCCGCTCGGTGGTGGGCTCCAGCCTGGTGAAGGCCATGATCTACGGCAAGGACGCCAACTGCGGCCGCATACTCTGCGCCCTGGGCTACGCCGGGGTGGACTTCGACCCCGCAGTGATCGAGCTGTATCTGCTGGCCAGGGACGGAGACCTGTGCTTCTACAGGGACGGCTGCGTGCAGGCCTTCGAGGAGGACAGGGCCCTGGCGATCCTCACCGAGCGGGAGGTCCGCTTCTGCTGCGACATGAAAATGGGCGGCGAAGAAGCCACCGCCTGGGGCTGTGATTTGACCTATGATTATGTGAAGATCAACGGGGATTACCGGTCGTAATGCGCTTTCAGGGCACATAACCCCCGTTGCAGGGGCGGCGATGCGGCGCCCGCCGGGCACACCGGGTTGGGCGGGCGCCCCATCGGCGCCCCTGCATTGGGCTGCCATGGGACTCACGGCGAAGGTGCAGATCCTTCGACTGCGCTGGCGCTCCGCTCAGGATGACAGGCGTCGCGCATGGTTGTCATCCTGAGCGGAGCGTTCGCCGAAGGCATTGCAAAGCACAGGATCTGTGCGATGTCATTTCCCGCAACGCTCCGTCAAATCGGAGTCGATTGAAAGGAGCCATTATGGATAAGCTATTTTCCAACGCCGAGCGCGCCGAGGTGCTGGTGCAGGCGCTGCCCTACATCCGGCGCTACACCGGCAAGATCGTGGTGGTGAAATACGGCGGCAACGCCATGGTGAACGAGCAGCTGAAGCAGCAGGTCATGGAGGACGTGGTGCTGCTGTGGCTGATCGGCGTGAAGGTGGTGCTGGTACACGGCGGCGGGCCGGAGATCAGCCAGACCATGAAGGCCCTGGGCAAGGAGGCCGTGTTCGTGGACGGCCTGCGGGTCACCGACCGGGAAACCGTGGACATCGTGCAGATGGTGCTGGCGGGCAAGATCAACAAGACGCTGGTGAACCTGCTGGAGATGAAGGGCGGCCAGGCCATGGGCATTTCGGGCATGGACGGCCGGCTGATCGAGGCCGAAATCAAGGACGCGCGGCTGGGCTACGTGGGCGAGATCACGAACATCAACATCCAGCCCGTCACCGACCTGCTGGAGAAGGGCTATATCCCGGTGATCTCCACGCTGGGCTGCGACCGGGAGGGCAACGCCTACAACATCAACGGCGACACCGCCGCCGCCCGGGTGGCCGGGGCGCTGGAGGCCGAGCGCCTGATCATGCTGTCGGACATCCCCGGCCTGCTGCGGGACAAGGACGACCCCACCACCCTGATCCCCGAGCTGTCCGTGATGGAGGCGGGCCGGCTGCGCCAGGAGGGCGTCATCTCCGGGGGCATGATCCCCAAGATGGAGTGCTGCGTCGAGGCCATCCGCCGGGGCGTGAAGAAGGTCATCATCATGGACGGCCGCGTCCCCCACTCCATACTGATGGAGCTGCTCACCGACGAGGGCGCCGGCACGATGGTGAAGGGCGCCAGAGAATAATGAGGGTTCAGAGTCCAGAGTTCAGAGTTTAGAAATATGCACCGTCTTCTCAACTCTCAACTCTACACTCTAAACTCTTTCCGAATGCAACCACCTGCAAGGAGGTCATTGATATGAGCAATACACAAGTATTGGATAAAGCCTACATCGCCAACACCTACGCCCGGTTCCCGGTGGAGCTGGTTTCCGGCAAGGGCTCGCTCCTGAAGGGCGCGGACGGCAGGGAATACATCGACATGGGCTCCGGCATCGCGGTGAACGGCTTCGGCGCGGCGGACGACCTGTGGCTGAAGGCCGTCGTCGACCAGCTGGGCAGGCTGCCCCACAGCTCGAACCTGTACTACACCGCGCCCGACGCGAAGCTGGCCGAGATGCTCTGCCAGCGCACCGGCATGAAGAAGGTGTTCTTCGGCAATTCCGGCGCGGAGGCCAACGAGTGCGCCATCAAGGTGGCCCGCAAGTACTCCGCCGAGAAGAAGGGGCCGAACTGCTACACCATCGTGACGCTGAAAAACAGCTTCCACGGCCGCACGCTGGCCACCCTGTCCGCCACCGGCCAGGATCACTATCACGAGCTGTACCAGCCGCTGGTGCCCGGGTTCGAGCACATCGTCCCCGGCGACATGGACGCGCTGAAGGCCATCGACGCCAGGACTCCCGTAGCAGGCATCATGATCGAGTGCGTGCAAGGCGAGGGCGGCGTGGTGCCGCTGGAGGCCGGGTTCGTGAAGGCTCTTTCGGACTACGCCCATGAACACGACATCCCCCTGGTGGTGGACGAGGTGCAGACCGGCAACGGCCGCAGCGGCGCGCTGTACGCCTACATGACCTTCGGCATCCAGCCGGACATCGTCTCCACGGCCAAGGGGCTGGGCGGCGGCCTGCCCATCGGCGCGTGCCTGATGGGCGAGAAGGTCCAGGACGTGCTGACCCCCGGCGACCATGGCTCCACCTTCGGCGGCAACCCCGTCGCCTGCGCGGGCGGCGTCAGCATCCTCAGCCGCATCGACGACGCGCTGCTGGCGGGCGTGCGCCAGCGCAGCGCCTATATCTTCGACCAGCTCACCGGCGCCCCCGGCATCGTGGCCGTCTCCGGCCTGGGCCTGATGATCGGCGTCAAGCCCGTCAAGCCCGCCCGCGAGGTGGTCATGCAGTGCATCGACAAGGGCGTGCTGTTCCTGACCGCCAAGGACCGCGTGCGCCTGCTGCCCGCCCTGAACATCCCCATGGACCTGCTGGAAAAGGCCGTGGCGGTGCTGAAGGAAGCCTGCAAATAAACGATCATCATACAGACGGGCGCCGTGCCGACAGCGTCGGCACGGTGCCCGTTTGCATGTATTGCGTCAGTCCTCCGCCCTGAAATTGCGGATGGCCAGGTCCAGCGCGGCCAGGGTGTCGTCGCCGTCGCCGTGGACGAACTTGGCGGTGTAGCTGACGGTGCGGCTGCCGGAGGAGTCCATCAGCCGCAGCATGTCCACCAGCGTATCCCCCACGTAATAGGAATACAGGCCGGCGGGCAGCGTCTTGCCGCCGATTTCATAGCCCTCGATCTCCTCGAAGCTCGCCAGCGCCTGGCCGTACTTCTGCCGGATGTGGGGCGTGTACTGCTCCTGGATGTATTCAAAGGGCTCGCCCAGCAGGTCCTCGCTGCGGAACACGATCACATAGGGGATCGACCCGGCGTGCCGGGTGTAGATGGAAATGCCGGTGCCCTCCCGGTAGTCCCAGGCATAGCCGGGCTGCGCCACCGTGGTGAAGCCCTGCTCGTGGCATTCGATCAGCGCCAGGTCGTCGTCGGGGGCCGGGGCGGCGTCGCCGCTTCCCGTCAGCGACGGGGAGAAGCCCGCCAGCTCCGCCACGCGCTGGGCCTCGGCAAACAGCGCCGACTCATAGCCGGCATCGTCCCGGTTCAGCACCGCCGCGCCGCTGTAGACGGTGTGCTCCCGTTCCTTCGACCAGCCGCACAGCATCGCGGATTCGCCCAGCAGGCCCTCGTACTCCACGGTGTAATAGGCCGCATCGCCGGTGGCCGGGTTGTAGACCATATAGGCCCGGTAGCACTGGGGCTCGGTCTCGGGCGCGGGCATTTCAAGCTGCATGACCGTCGCGCCGTCCCCGGTGGTATACAGGCGCTCGGCGTAATCCCCGGCTTCATAGGGGTATTTCACGCCGTTCTCGTCGGCCAGGGAGGTCCACAGCATGTAAGTGCCCGACTCCTCCAGCACCCGCAGCATGTTCGCGGGATCGTCGTAGAAGTACCGGGGCAGGGCGCTGTGCTCGAAGTGATAGCGGGCCTTGGCCAGCGTCACGCCGCCCGCGGCGGGGTCCTGAGCCCCGGCGTCCCCGGCCTCGGGCTGGGGCTCGGGCGCGTCCGCCTTCTCCGCGCCGGTGCCCGGATAGAATTCGACGTTTTGCACCACGTAGTCGATCTGCCCGGACATCGCGTCGTACTCGGCCTGGATGTCCTCCTCCAGGTAGGCCGGGTAGTCGGAGGGCAGCAGCAGGTAGTAGTTCATCACCGAAGCCTCGCTGAAGCCCAGGTAGCGGAAGGCGGGCATCTGGGAAAAGCTGGCGTTCACGCTGGCGCCCAGCAGGAACAGGAAGCCGCCGCCGGGAATGCCCTCGGCCTCGTATTTCCGGTAGCTGGCGGTCTGGTAGAAGCTGACGCCGCCCTCCCCCGGCATGGCCATCACCTTGCCCCGCCATTCCGCGGGCAGCTTCAGGGAAAGCTCCTGGAAGTAGTAGATCGGGCAGCCGTCCTCGGTGATGTCATCGGTGTAGTCCAGCAGTGACATCGGCTCCGCCAGCGCGGGCAGGGCCAGCAGCAGCATAAGCGCGACCAGCGATGCGATAAGTCTCTTCATGTCTAACCCTCCTTCGATGCAGGTCATATTCGGCTAACGTCACAGGCATCATAAGTTTACACACCTATCATACAAAAAAAGAGGCCGCCTGTCAAGTACAGGCGGCACTCTACCCGGTCGATGTTTTGTCAGACGACCCTCACATACTTCGCAAGGATCCAGCCGCTCTTGCCGTTCCACTTCACCTTGATCCAGGGCTTGCCATCGACGTACACCAGCTCGCCGGTATAGTTGGCGATGGCGCCGGTCGTGGTCTTAGCGATGACGCGCTGCTTCTCGCCGGGCAGCTCGTGGATGTTGACGCCGGCCTTGACGGCCTGCACCTTCTGGTTTTTGCCACCGGCAATCTTCTCGAGCTCTTCCGCGCTCAGTTCCATGATGTTCTCGTTATTTTCCATGATCACACACTCCTTTTCTCTGTGTAGGTCGGTCGTTTTTTACCTTTCGTTCGTGAACAGTATATCGCAATCCCCGTCACAGAACCGTCACACCGGGAAAGCAATCCCAATCAATAGTGGTCGAAGGTCTTTCTCTTCTTGATGCTCTGCGCGACCCTGCCCTGGAACTCCAGCGCCAGCGGATCGTCCGCGAGCTCGCCCATGCGCTCCTCCGCGTCGATTTCCACCACGACCATCAGGTCGTAGTCGTCCTCCTCCCGGCAGCTGCGAAAGATCACGGGATGGTTCAGCCAGTCCCTGGCGCCGTCCAGCTCGCGGAAGGACTTCATCAGCTTCTCCTGAACCTCCACCGGGTCCGCCCCGGGAACCAGCTTCAGCAATTCATAGTGTTTCATGTCGATGCTCCTTGATGGATGGATTCTGATTTGTCGCTGAGGCGACAAATCAGAATTCAGTATTTAGTATTTAGCATTTAGTGGTTAGTG
>JAZSAA010000048.1:0-5268 GCA_045601625.1 Clostridia bacterium
GACGTGGGCTACGAGACCGTCTCCGAGGTGGAGGTGCGCTCGCTGGACCTGCTTGGCATCGACGTGGAGGAGAGCTCCTCCCGCGTCTATCCCCAGGGGGAGACCGCCTGCCACATCGTGGGCTACACCAGCAAGATCTCCTCCACCCAGCTGGAGACCTACCAGAACCAAGGCTACCCCAACGACGCCTACATCGGCTCCGACGGCATCGAGCGCTCGCTGGAGGACCAGCTTTCGCCCTACATCGAATACCGCCAGGGCATCCGCACCGTGGAGGTGGACACCCGCGGCAAGGCCGTGCGCGAGCTTTCCTATACCCCGCCGGAGAACGGCAATTCGGTGGTGCTGACCATCGACATCGACCTGCAGAATTACATGGCCCAGAAGCTGAAGACCGCCATCGACGACATCCGCGTGGAGCAGAACGAATCGCTGCACCGGGGCCACTGGCTGCGGGAAAACGAAGAAGTATTGAAAAAATACGAGGAAGAGGGCCGGGAGATTCAACTGGCCCAGACCGGCGCCATGGTGGCCATGGACCCCTACACCGGCCGGGTGCTGGGCATGGTCAGCATCCCCCAGTACAACCTGAGCATGTTCAACGACGGCAAGGTAGACCCCACCCTGTGGAACCAGGTGCTGGAGGGCGAAAACCCGCTGCTGAACCGGGCCATCGGCACCAAGGACGCCCCCGGATCGATCTTCAAGCTGTGCACCGCCCTGGGCGGCCTGTCCGAGGGCGTGATCACCACCGACGAGATCATCAACGACCGGGCCGAGGGCTTCACCGAAACCAACGCCGACCGGCCCGCCAAGTGCTGGACCTCCACCCCGGAGGACCACCAGAACCAGAACCTTGAAAAGGCCCTGAAAAACAGCTGCAACATGTACTTCTACACGGTGGGCTACCGCCTGGGCATCGAGCGGCTGTACCAGTGGGCCGCGGCCCTGGGCCTGACCAGCAAGACAAACATCGAGTTGCCCGGCGAGGCTACCAGCTTCGTGGGCAACCAGAACATGCTGTACGACCCGGAGAACTCCCCCACCTGGCAGAACACCGCCAAGCCCCTGCTGACCTACACCGCCATGAAGACGGAGCTGGAGGAGGTCTTTGCCGAGCGCAAGATGAACGTCTCCAACGAGGTGTTTGAGAAGGCGCTGAACGACCTGATGCGCATCGCCGTCACCTACGACAGCAAGGAGAAGTGGTATCTGCCCATCCGCGAGATCCTGCAATACGACCTTGGCCTGCCCCGGCAGTACATCTCCAGCCACTACATGGTCAACACCTTCGTCACCTACCTGGCCGACATCTACTGGACGCCCAACGAGACCATCATGTGCGCCATCGGCCAGTCCATCACCCAGGTGACGCCGGTGGCCGTCGCCCGCTACGTCAGCGCCATCGTCAACGGCGGCACGGTTTACGACGCCCAGATCGTGGACAAGATCATCGCCCCCGACGGCGCGGTGGTGCTGGAAAAGCAGCCCGTCATCGCCAACCGGATCAACACCCAGGACGCCTACTACCAGGCCATCCGCGCCGGCATGGAGGACGTTACCGACGAGGTCGCCGGCGGCACCGCGGCCAAGTACTTCCTGGACAACAAGTACAAGATCGCCGCCAAGACCGGCACCTCCCAGCGCACCGAGCTGGACGTGGAAAACAACAGCTGGATGGTGGCCTACGCCCCCGCTGAGGACCCCAGGGTCGTGGTGGTGTGCTACATCCAGAACGGCTACGCCGGCGCTTACTCCGCCTGGGCCATCCGCCCCGTGATCAACTACTACCTGGACAGCCTGGGCTACAGCGAGACCTCGTCCATGGACAGGGAATTCACCATGGCGGACTGACCGACGTGTGTAGCGGCGGCCCCAGGGCCGCCATCGGTGGGGGCGCAGGCGCCGCCGCTACAATTGATAAGCGCAAGGATATTATTATGCTTTCCAGAATCAAGGCACTCATCAAATATATCCGGGACAACCGCTTCGACAGGAGCCTGATGCGATACTTCGACTGGCCCCTGTTGATCATTGTGCTGGCGATCTCGCTGTTCGGCGTGGTGTGCATATTCAGCGCCACCTCCAGCCAGGTCACCGAGACCCCGGCGAACGTCGTGGAGATGCTGGAGACCCAGTCCGTCACCTATCCCCGCCTGCAGCTGTTCTGGATCGCCGCGGGGCTGATCGCCATGTCGGTGATCATCTTCTTTCCCTACCAGCTGTACGAGCGCTACGCCAACGCCATCTACGCCGCCCAGATCGTGCTGCTGATGCTGACGCTGCTGATCGCCCAGGCCGGCCGCGGCGGCATGACCGCCTTCTTCAACTGGGGCAACGACCGCGGTTTCCAGCCCTCCGAGGTCTGCAAGATCGCCATCATCATATCTCTGGGCAAGGCCTTCTCGGTGCGCACGAAGCCCATCATGACCATCCACGACATCATCCCCCTGGCCATCTACGTAGGCATCCCGATGATCCTGGTGGTGCTACAGCCCGACGTTGGCACGGCCCTGGTGTACGTGGCGGTCTTCAGCGTGATGGTGTTCGTCTCCGGCACCAACGGCAAGCTGATCTGGGGCGTCATCGTCACGATGATCGTCATGATGATCCCGCTGTGGTACTTCATCAACAACTCCGCCTCGGACAACTTCCGCTTCACCCGCATACTGATGTGGCTGAACCCTGAGGCCTATCCCGACGAGGCCCGGCAGATCATCAACGGCCAGATCGCCATCGGCTCCGGCGGATTGTTCGGCAAGGGCATCGTCTCCCCCGGCAGCTTCGCCTCGCTGGGCTATATCTCCGACGACCACACCGACTTCATATTCGCCATCGTGTGCGAATCCTTCGGTCTGGTGGGCGGCGTGGCGCTGGTGCTGGCTTATGTGCTGCTGATCGGGCGGCTGATCGTGCTGGCCGTGCGCACGAAGGACCCCTACGGCTCCTACCTGATCGTGGGCGTGATGGCCATGCTTCTTTTCCACGTGGTGGAAAACATCGGCATGGTGATCGGCCTGCTGCCGGTCACCGGCATCCCCCTGCCCTTTGTCAGCTACGGCGGATCGAACATGCTGACCAACATGATGGGCATCGGCCTGGTGCTGAACGTGGTGATGCGCTCCCGCCAGCACGAGCAGCGCCAGCACACCTCCGGCGCGAAGGTCGTGTCGCTGAAGCGGGAGTAAACGACGGCATCATTGTAGCGGCGGCGCCCGCGCCGCCATGGCTTTCTGGCCAACCACAATGCCAAAGGCCGCGCAGACGCCTCGGCACCACAGAAGATTTCGATTGACGTGTATCGCACAGGTCCTTCGCTGCGCTCAGTATGACAATAGAACGAAGTCGTGTCATCCTAATCGCAGCGAAGGACCTGTACAATTCTTTCATGAACCATCAAGGCGGATCGCTCGTCATTCCTTCATCCCTTCATTCCCCCTCTCCTTCCCGCATAACCTTGACTGACGGGAGGGATTTTTTATGTCTGAAAACAGCACGCTGCACATTCACACCCGGTTCAGGCCCGACGCCGCGGAGGACGTGCCGCCGACGCCCCGGCGGAAGAAGCGGCGGCCGCGCAAGCCGAAGCCCCCCATGACCCGGGGCGACAAGCTACTGCGTAACAGCGCCATCGCATGCGCGCTGCTGCTGGGCATACTGGCCCTGGGCAACCTGCGCGCGCCCTGGGCGCAGAAGGCGGCGGAGGGCATCGAGCGCGCCATGACCATGCGCATCAACCTGGACGACTCCATCGGCGAATTGACCTTCGTGCGCCAGATCATGCCGGAATCCGCGCTGGTGTTTCTGAACGTGTCCGGCAACGCAGCGCTGGCCCGCCCCTGCGACGGGGCGGTCACCCATCCCTGGAGCACGCTCCAGCCGTGGCTGGCCTTCGAGGAAGGCAGGCGACCCATATGCGCCGCCGACGGGGGCACCGTCACCGCCGTCAGCGCGCTCTCCGGCGGCACCCAGGGCGTATTGGTGGACCATGGCGAGGGTCGCGAGACGCTGTACGCCAATCTCAGCGAGGTCACGGTGCAGTCCGGCGACCGTGTCGCCCGGGGCCAGCAGCTGGGCGCGTGCGACGACGGACTCTACTTCGAGCTGCGCCAGAACGGCGAATCGATGGACCCCGCGGAAGGGCTGGGACTGTAGATGCCGCTGCACGTCGGCCGCACCCGTATCGTCGTCCATCCGCTGGCGCTTCTGTACCCGCTGGCCGCCGCCATGCTGGGCTCGGGCGCGGAGGCTTCGGCGCTGTTGATCGCGCTGTTCCTGCACGAGTGCGCCCACCTTACCGCCGCGCGCTTTCTGGGCGTGGGCATTTCGTCCCTGCGGCTGACCCCCTTCGGCGGGGCCATGGCCATGGAAAACCCCTACGGCCTGTCGCCGGGACGCCTGGCCGCCGTCGCCGCCGCAGGGCCCGCGGCCAACGCCCTGGCGCTGCTGACCACGGCCGCCCTGGCCCATTGGCAGCTGCTCGACCCCGGCTTCGCGCTGGCCCTCATACAGACCAACCTGGTACTGCTGGCCTTCAACCTGCTGCCCGCGCTGCCGCTGGACGGCGGTAGAATCGCCTACGCGCTGCTGTCGGTGAAGCTGAAGCCCAAAAAGGCGCTGAACTTCGGCATTTGGATGGGCCGCGCCGTGGCCGCCCTCCTGCTGTGCGCCTGCGTCTGCTTCGCGGTGGCATGGCACAGGGTCAACCTCTCATTCCTGTTCGCGGCGATATTTATACTGGCCAGCGCCGATGGGGAGCGTCAGGCGCTCTTTGGCACGCATATAAAGGCGATGCTGGAGGCGCTTCGGCCCATCAAAGGGCCCGTGCCCGCCCGGGTGATGGCCGTCGGCGCGGACTGCGACGCCCGAACCGCCCTGCGCACCGCGCGTCCCGATGCACCTACGCTGTTCGCCGTATACAAAGGCAATCGCCTGTCATCCATCACAGACGACAGGCGATTGGTGGAAGCCGCGCTGGAACACGGCACGGGAGTGCGGGTTGGGGAGGCGGGGAAATTCTGATTTATCGAGCTGTGCTCGATAAATCAGAATTTGAGTATTTAGTATTTAGTGGTTAGTATTTAGTGGCGGTACAAGCGGCGCGGTTTTCAAATTAACAATTTGAAAACCCGCGGTTTCGGCCTTCGGCCGAAACTGACTTGCCCGAATTGGAAATTCGGTCAAGTCACCAGCCCTGATGGATTTGTTTGATTAAAGGGAAACGGCAGAGGTTTCAACGTTTCTCGATTCTTTGAATCAAAAGAAATC
>JAZSAA010000049.1:0-2060 GCA_045601625.1 Clostridia bacterium
GTCAGCGCGGACGAGATCGTCCTCCCCGTCACCGCCGGCGGCGTCCTCCCCTGCGGGGCGAGCGGACGGTGGAGCACATTCTGATTTGTCGCTGATGCGACAAATCAGAATTCAGTATTTAGTATTTAGCATTTAGTGGTTTGTGGAGGAGGAAATCCTTGCGGATTTCTTTTGATTCAAAGAATCGAGAAACGTTGAAACCTCTGCCGTTTCCCTTTAATCAAACAAATCCGTCAGGGCTGGTGACTTGACCGAGTTTCCAATTCGGGCAAGTCAGTTTCGGCCAAAGGCCGAAACCGCGGATTTTCAAATTGAAAATTTGAAAACCGCGCCGCTTGCACCGCCACTAAATACTAACCACTAAATACTAAATACTCTAATTCTGATTTATCGAGCACAGCTCGACAAATCAGATTTTCCCGAAAGGACCGCCATGAACCACAAAACCCTTCCCCCCGGCTACCGTTACGCCGGGACGCTGGACTTCATGCGCAACCGCAGGCAGATGAAGGCGATGGTGATCCTGTCGCTGGCGCTGATCGTCGGACCGGTGATCACCGGGCTGCTGGCCGTGCCGGTGGGTCCCTCCTGGCGGCTGATGGCCTCCCGGTGGTATATGTGGCCCTGCCTGGGGCTGGCGCTGGTCGCCTACATCCCCCTGCACGAGCTGACCCACGGCATCGCCATGTACGCGCTGTCCGGTGTAAAGCCCGTCTACGGGCTCAAGCTGCCCTACGCCTACGCGGGCAGCACGGTGTGGTTCGACAAGCCGTCCCACGTCGTCACCGCCCTCGCGCCGGTGGTGCTCTGGGGCGTCATACTGCAAATCGCCATCGTGAAACTGCCGGGCGCGTGGTTTTGGCCGCTGTGGATCGTACAGATCTCCAACCTGTCCGGCTCCGCCGGCGACCTGTACACCGCCTGGGCCCTGGCCCGCATGAAGGGCGACCTGCTGATCCAAGACACCGGCGTGCGCATGCGGATCATGCGGCGACAATGACCGTGCAGCGGCGACACGAAGTCGGGCCGGCCTCCAGCCGCCACGGCATCACGGAGCATTCATGGCAGCGCGACCGCCGCCGCTGCATATCCATACGGGGAGCACGCATCCCCACCCGATAAAGAAAGGTTCCTTCAATGATACTCCTTACCCTCCAAAACGTGAACAAGACTTTCGGGATGAACGAAATCCTGAAGGATGTGAACCTGACCCTGCAGGCCGGACAGCGCATGGGTCTCGTGGGCGTGAACGGCAGCGGCAAATCCACGCTGTTTAGGCTGATCAACGGCGACATGACCCCGGATTCCGGCACGATTTCGCTGGTCAAGGGCATGCGCGTAGGCATGCTGACCCAGGACGCCGACATCCAGAGCACGCTGACCATCCAGCAGGAGCTGGAGCGGGTGTTCGAGCCGGTGCGCCAGATGGAGGCCCGGATGCGGCAGATGGAGCACGACATGGCCGAGAAGCACGACGACCCGGAAGCCTTCGACCAGCTGTCTAAGGCCTATTCCCGGCTGGTGGACCGCTTCGAGGACGCCGGGGGCTACGAGTGGCCCAGCCGCATCCAGGGCGTGCTGGCCGGCCTGGGCTTTGCCCGGGGGCGGGAGACCCAGCCCGCCGGCCTGCTCTCCGGCGGCGAGAAGACCCGCCTGTGCCTGGCGCGGCTGCTGCTGACCCAGCCGGACCTGTTGATGCTGGACGAGCCCACCAACCACCTGGACCTGGCCTCCACCCAGTGGCTGGAAGAGACGCTGAAGAAATACCGGGGCACGGTGCTGGTCATCAGCCACGACCGCTACTTCCTCAATTCGGTGTGCGACTGCATGGCCGAGCTTTCTATGAAGCGGCTGACCCAGTACACGGGCAACTACGACCGCTTCGCCGTGCAGCGCCAGGCCAACCTGGAGCGCCAATTAAAGGAGTACAAGCTGCAGCAGGCCGAGATCGCCCGGCAGGAGGCCATCATCGCCCGGTACCGCATGTACAACCGGGAAAAGTCCATCAAGGCCGCGGAAAGCCGGGAGCGAAGGCTTGAAAAGCTGGAGCGGATCGAGCG
>JAZSAA010000050.1:0-2763 GCA_045601625.1 Clostridia bacterium
ACAGCGCAATACGGGAGGAAACACACATGGCGAATGAAATCTTCGGCTTTATTGGCTGTGGCAACATGGGCGGCGCGCTGGCGACGGCGGTGAGCCGCGTGGTCGGGGGCGGGCGCATCCTGCTGGCCAACCGCAACCCGGTAAAGGCCGCCGCGCTGGCGGAGAAGCTGGGATCGCAGGCCTGCGACAACGCCCAGGCGGCCCGGGAGAGCGATTTCCTGTTCCTGGGCGTGAAGCCCTTCATGATGGCGGATATGCTCGCGGACATCCACGACGCCCTGGCTTCCCGCGCGGAGCCCTGCGTGCTGGTGTCGATGGCGGCGGGGCTGACCATGGCTGCGATCCGCAGGATGGCCGGCGTCGATTTCCCGGTCATCCGCATCAATCCCAACACCCCCTCCGCTGTGGGCAAGGGGCTGGTGATGGTCTGCGCCGACGGCATCGACGACGACGACCCCCGCATGGCCGCCTTCCGGCGGGCCATGGCCGGGGCGGGCCTGCTGGACGACGTGGAGGAACGGCTGATGGACGCCGGCAGCGCGGTGGCGGGCTGCGGCCCCGCCTTTGCCGCGCTGATGCTGGAGGCGCTGGCCGACGGCGGCGTGGCCTGCGGGCTGCCCCGGGCCAAGGCCCAGATGTACGCCGCCCAGATGATGCTGGGCACGGCGGCCCTGGCCCTGGAGACCGGCAGACACCCCGGCCAGCTGAAGGACGCGGTGTGCAGCCCCGGCGGCACCACCATACAGGGCGTGCGTGCGCTGGAGAAGGGCGGCTTCCGCAGCGCCGCCTTCGAGGCCGTGATCGCCGCCTATGAGGCCACGCTGGCGCTGGCGAAGAAGTGATGAACGCGGCCATGAACGCCAACGGCCTGTATATCGCGGCGGCGGCGCTGGTCGTCGTCATCGCTGCCGTGGTGTGCGCAGCGCTGCTCTGGCGCAGGAGCGAGCGCCGGCAGCTTCGGATGATGGGCCGCCTGCGCCAGGACGCCGACCGGCAGTCCGAGGCCGTCGCACGGCTCGGCGAGGGCCTGAACGCCGCCCTGCGTCAGATCGAGGCCATGTCCGGCGCGATGGAGACCCGGCAGGATCGCATGCGCCGCACGCTGGACGAGCGCATGGAGCTGATGAACCAGGCCAACGAGCGCCGCCTGGAGCAGATGCAGGCGCTGGTGACCGACAAGCTGGATGGTCGGCTGAACGAGTCCTTCCGCACGGTCAACGGCCAGCTGGAAAACGTACACCGGGGTCTGGGCGAGATGCGGGAGCTGGCCCTGGGCGTCACCGACCTGCAAAAGATGCTGGGCGGGGTCAAGACCCGGGGTATCTGGGGCGAGGTGCAGCTGGGGACCCTGCTGGAGCAGCTGTTCGCGCCGGGGCAGGTGGTGGAGAACGCCGCGATCCCCGAGGGCAGCCAGACCCGGGTGGAATTCGCCCTGCGCGTCCCCGCGGGGGAGGGCGAAAGGCTGCTGCCCACCGACGCCAAGTTTCCCCAGGAGGACTACCTGCGCCTGGTGGAGGCCGCCGAGGCCGGGGACGCCGAGCAGGTCCGCCGCTGCGCCGTCCAGCTGGAGCGCGCCGTGATGGAGCAGGCCCGGCGCATCCACGACAAGTACATCCGCCCGCCCCAGACCACCGACTTCGCCGTGATGTTCCTGCCCACGGAGAGCCTGTACGCCGAGGTCGCCCGCCGGGACGGCCTGATCCAGCGGACCCAGGAGAGGTACCGCGTGCTGATCTCCGGTCCCGCCACGCTGTGCGCGCTGCTGACCAGCGTGCAGATGGGCATACGCTCGGTGACGCTGGAGAAGCGTAGCGGCGAGGTGCTGAACATGCTGGCGGCCATGAAGCGGGATTTCGCCGGCTTCGACGCCTCCGTGCAGCGCATGCGCCAGCGGCTGAGCCTGGTCGAAGGCGATCTGGACGCCCTGGAAAGGCAGTCCCGGAGGGTGATCAGGGTCCTGGAGAACGTGGACGACATCAAAACGCCGGAATGACGAATGCCATTCCGGCGTTTTGATGTCTCCGTCGGCCTCACTGCGCCTTGAAGTTGTAGCCGTTGCGCATGCCGATGATGACGAAGGTGACGGCCAGGCCGACGACCATCGTGACGATCATGGCCATGCGGGCGGTGTTCAGCTTCTGCCGCCACGCCCGCTCCAGGTAGCGGGGCAGCACGATGGCCAGCAGCGCCGCCAGGATCAGCCCGTAGGTGGCCAGCTCCTGGCCGAAGGCGAACAGGCACACCACGATGGCGATGCCCACGGCCCCGCCGCCGAGGATCTGCCAGCGCTTCCACTGCTCGGGCGTCATGGCCGCGATGCGCTTTTCCATCTCGCTGGGAATGTACTCCCCGTCGTCATCGTCGTCCGCCTCCGCGGGGTCTGCCGCGGGCGTGGGCTCCGGCTCGGGCACGTCGTCCACATAGGGCACGAAATCTTGCCGGGCGGGCTGCGCCTCGGCGGGGGCGGCCGCTTCCGCCTCACGCCGGGGAATGGCTTCGCCCCGCTGCATCGCCGCGACGGCCTCCGCCTCCAGCCGAGCGATCTCCGCCTCGGTGGGGATGTGCTTTTCAGGTGTAGGGTTGTTGCTCTGCTGATCCATGGTATACCTCCTGGGGGTGGGGAATTCTGATTTGTCGCTGAGGCGACAAATCAGAATTCAGTATTTAGTATTTAGCATTTAGTGGTTAGTGGAGGAGGAAATCCTTGCGGATTTCTTTTGATTCAAAGAATCGAGAAACGTTGAAACCTCTGCCGTTTCCCTT
>JAZSAA010000051.1:0-12098 GCA_045601625.1 Clostridia bacterium
GGATTTGTTTGATTATAAGGAAACGGTAGAGGCTTCAACGTTTCTTGATCCCTTGAATCAAAAGAAATCCGTTAGGATTTCCTCCTCCACTAACCACTAAATACTAAATACTAACCACTGAAATTCTGATTTGTCGCTCCCCGACAAATCAGAATTTTTCCCATCTTCCTTATACTCGCGTACACGCAGCCGCCTTTCTGAAAAGAAACTTCATTGTCGGGATAAAGTCATAATTCTGTCGAAATGTAAAGCTTTTTGCGGTTGCACGAAGCGTGGAATACCGGTATAATGACTCTATCTGTATGTATACCGACAGGAAGGAGAATAAATACAATTGGCAACGAGATATCCTTCAGATTACGATAATCGCGGCCGCGTGGAGCCCGGCATCAGCCGCTCGAACCGCGGCGGCAGCTATTCCGGCCAGCGGCCTGCCGGCCGAAGCGGCGCGTCCCGCCCGTCCTATTCCGGCCAGCGTTCCTACAGCGGCCAGCGGCCGCCCCAGCGCAGGACGTCCGGCGGCCAGCGTCCGCCCCAGCGGCCGGGCAATGCGCCGCGGCGCAGCCCCAGGCGGCGCAGGCCCAACCGCGCGCCGCTGTTCGCCGCGCTGGCGGCGGTGCTGGTCCTGGTCCTGGTGCTGGTGATCGTGAAGCCCTTCGGGCGTCGGGGAAATGACGTGGTGACCAATCCAGACGTGGTCCCGGCCTCCAACCCGGTGGACAACGGCGCGCCTGCTCCGGCCGCCGACCCGCTGCTGTCCGGCGCGGGAGAGGACGACGAGGACGTCCCCCAGTATGACAACATCGCCGACAAGCTGGCTGACGCCGACTACGACGTGGGCAGCCTGTCCGCCGAGAACATGGCCAAGGTGACGGACCTGCGGATGAACACCAGCCTGCCCTCCGAGTGGCTGAACGTGCTGCTGCTGGGCACCGACGAGCGCACGCTGAGCGAGAGCGCCCGCACCGACGCCATGCTGATCTGCTCCATCAACCGCAACACCGGCGAGGTCAAGCTGTCGTCCATCATGCGCGACCTGGCCATCGAATACACCGACATCGGCGAATACAACGGCACATACCGCATCAACGCCGCCAACTTCTTCGGCGGGCCGAACCTGACCATGCGCACCATCAACGAGAAGTTCGGCATGAACATCCAGTACTACGTGCTGGTGAACTTCTTCGGCTTCCAGAAGATTGCCCAGCGGCTGGGCGGCATCGAGGTGGACATCACCGAGGCGGAGAAGGACAAGATCAACAAGATGATCGTCCAGCAGGCCAAGATCGCCTATAAGGAGGGCATCGACGAATCTGACCAGGAGAACGTGTACCTGGAGACCTACGGCGAGAACACCCACCTGAACGGCCGCCAGACCCTGGCCTATGCCCGCATCCGAAAGCTGACCGGCGGCGACGCCATGCGCACCGAGCGCCAGCGCACCGTGCTGGAGTAGCTGCTGCAGAAGGTCAAGAACCTGGACGCGATGCAGATGGCCGGGCTGGCTACGGAAATGCTGGACCAGGTCCGAACCAACCTGCCCCTGGACGATCTGCTGAAGATCGCCATCCAGGTCTGCGGCAACGGCCTCAGCGGGGTCAAGAGCCTCCGCCTGCCCATCAGCGGCTCCTATAAGGAGGAGGTCCGCAACGACCAGTCCATGCTGTACGACTGCGACTTCCAGGCCAACGCCCTCCAGCTGTACAACTTCATCTACCAGAGCTGAATCCAAGGGGATAAACCTGTTAAACGGCTGTGGGAGGCGGCGACATCGCCGCCATCCACAGCCGTTTTATAGCGATGGGCCATGAATCCGGCGGGCATGTAACGGCGGCGCCCGCGCCGCCATGGCCTTCCCTTCCCGTGACCAGTGCGATTGGTTGGCGTCCGCCACCGCCGCTGCGCTGCATCACCTCTTTCTTGCATCACGAATAACCCATTATTTAACGCTCCTCCCGCACCAGTTGTGGTATAATTACAATGGAGGTTGATGTATGTACATTCATATAAAGCGCATACTGGGCTTTGGCCTGTCGCTGCTGGCCCTGGCGGTGCTGTCGCCGCTTATGCTGGTGTTGGCGGCGGTCATCCGCGCCACGTCCCCGGGGCCGGTGTTTTTCCGGCAGAAGCGGGTGGGGCAGGGCAAGAGCCACTTCATGATCTATAAATTCCGCACCATGCGCACCGACGCCCCCAAGGACCAGCCCACCCACCTGTTGAAGGACCCGAACGCCTACATCACGCCGGTGGGACGCTTCCTGCGGCGCTCCAGCCTGGACGAGCTGCCCCAGCTGCTCAACATCATCAAGGGGGAGATGGCGGTGGTCGGGCCGCGACCCGCGCTTTGGAACCAGTTCGACCTGATCGCCGAGCGGGACAAATACGGCGCGAACGACGTGCGTCCGGGCCTGACCGGCTGGGCCCAGATCAACGGCCGGGACGAGCTGCCCATCGACGTCAAGGCGCGTCTGGACGGCGAATACGTGCGCCGCATGAGCTTCGGCTTCGACGTGCGGTGCGTGCTGGGCACCGTCTTCAAGGTACTGCGCTCCGAGGGCGTGGTGGAAGGCGCACAGGCCGACAAACAAACCCAGAGGGATCATACAGATGCAGAATCAAAACAATAATGCCATAAAGATCGACGAGCCTCGCGTCACGCCGCCGGGCCGCATGGACCGCGCCTTCCTGACCGTGGACCTGGAGGAGTGGTACCACCTGGACTACCTGAAGGGCTACGACTGCCGGCAGACCGGCGTGAAGGTGCTGCCGCAAATCTTCGACTTCCTGGACATGCTGGACGAGGAGGGCGTGAAGGTCACCTTCTTCTGCGTAGGGGAGATCGCCGGGGAAAACGCCGGCATCCTCCGGGAGATCGTGCGCCGGGGCCACGCCATCGGCTGCCACGGCCTCGACCACGGCCTGCTGAGCGACAAGACCCTGGAGCAGTTCGTGGACGAGACACGGCGGGCCAGGGCGATGATCGAGGCCGCCGCCGGCCGCCCCATATCCGGCTACCGGGCCAGCTGCTTCACCATGGAACGGGACAAGCTGGACGCCTTGCGCGAGCTGGGCTTTACCTATGACAGCAGCAAAATCCGCTTCGCCCAGCATCCCCTGTACCGAAACCTCGATCTCTCGGGCTTCGACCGGGCCGGGGACCTGGTGTATAGACAGGGCGATTTTACCGAATACGAGATTCCCACGCTGGACCTGATGGGCTACTCCATTCCCATCTCCGGCGGCGGCTACATGCGGCTGTTCCCGTTCTGGCTGCTGCGCGTGCTGCTGGGGCTGTATGCCAAAAAACACGAGAATTTCACCATCTACGTCCATCCCTTCGAGCTGACAGACCTGCCTCTGCCGCTGCCGAAGGGGCTGGGCAAAGCCACGACCTTCCGCTGCCTGGTGGGCCGGAGGGGTAACCTGAAGAAGCTGCGCCGGGTCATCCGCTGGCTGAAGAAGCGCGGGGCCAGGTTCATCACCCTGGAGGAGGACCGAAGGGAGCGTGGCCTGGCATGACCCATACGATACTGCTCACCGGGGCCTCCGGCATGCTGGGCAGCCGCGTCGCGCTGGCCCTCTGCCAGCGTGGGCACCGGGTGGTGGGCGTGGACATCGCCGAAGCGAAGGTGACCCATGAGAACTACACCCATGCCCGCTGCGACCTGACCCGCCCCGACGACGTGGCCGCGCTGTTCGCCGCCCATCCCGCGGACCGGGTGGTCCACCTGGCGGCGCTGGCCCACGTGACCAACGAGAAGGACCTGAGCTGGAACCGCTATTTCATGTTGAACGTACTGGTCAGCCAGCACGTGTTCGAGCAGGCGGCGAAGGCCCGTATCCCCGTGTTCTTCGCCAGCACGGTGGACGTGTACGGCCTGCAGAAAGAGACCGTCACCGAGGCCACGCCTCCCGCGCCGGTGGGCGGCTACGCGCGATCGAAGTACGAGGCCGAACAGCGGCTCGTTAAGATCATGGGCGACACCCCGGCCTTCATCGCCCGCTTCGCCCCGGTGTACACCGCCGACGACATGCACGACGTGCAGAAGCGCTATTATCTGAAATACCCCTCCGTCGCCTTCACCGTGGACGGCGGCACCGACTACGCCTTTTTGAACCTGGACCGGGTGGTGGCGGTGATCTGCGCCTGGGCGGACCGGGAAAGCGCGCCCTCGGGCCTGGTGAACTTCTGCGACGACGCGCCCTTCAATTCCGCCGACATGGTGACCCGGGAGAAGCAGGGCGGCAGGGCGAAGCGGACCCTGCGCCTGCCGGGCTGGCTGGGCCGGATGGGCCTCGGAGTCTCCCGGATCTGTCCGCCGATGCTGCGGCTGAACGTGAACAAGGTGCTGAATCCCTATCGCTTCGACACCGCCGAGATGAAGCGCTTCTTCGACGGCGGCGATGGCGCGGTCCCATTCCGCCAGGCCCCCGACCTGCGGGGCGTGCGGGTGCTGCTGCTGGAGGGCTTCGCCCGCCAGAACATGGCCCTG
The DNA here is from genome assembly GCA_045601625.1 of Clostridia bacterium. Classification (GTDB taxonomy): domain Bacteria; phylum Bacillota; class Clostridia; order Christensenellales; family Aristaeellaceae; genus UBA2862. The sequence goes on from JAZSAA010000051.1 coordinate 4,494, forward strand.
ATGCCCGCGCTGAAGGCCCTGGGCTGCCATCTGACCACATACAACAGCAGCAGGCTGGACGTGGGCTACGCCTCCCGGTACCCGGACGTGAAGCTGATCCGGCACTGGGACCGGGAGGACCCGGAGAGCTCCTTCGCGGCGCTGATGGAGGTATTGCGGGAGGGGCATTACGACATCGTCATCCCCATGACCGATTTCTCCGCCACGCTGCTCTGCGCCCACATCGACGAGGTGCGCCCGCTGGCCTGGCCGGCGGTGAACGAACCGGAGGCCTTCTGGCAGGCAGCGGACAAGCAGCGGACCATGCAGGCCTGCGAAAGGGCCGGCGTGCCCTGCCCGAGGACGCTCTGCGACATGCAGACCGCCGACGAAATCCTGGCCGCGGGGCTGCCCTTCCCGTTCATCATCAAGCCGCGGGTGGGCTACGGCTCCATCGGCTTCCACGTCATCCGGGACGAGGCCCAGCTTCGGGAGGTATTCCCGAAGGCGCTGGAGCGCTTCGGCGGCATGGTGGTGCAGGAATACATTCCCCAGACGGGCACCCAGTACAAGTGCGAGGTGTTCCTGGACGCAGACGGCAACCCGAAGAGCGCCGTGGTGTTCGACAAGACCCGCTGGTATCCCGTGGACGGCGGCTCCACCTGTTGCAGCTGCTCTGTCCACCGGCCCGACATCGCGGAAAACTCCGTCAGGCTGCTGCAGGCCATCGGCTGGCGGGGCTACGGCGACGTGGACCTGATCGAGGACCCCCGGGACGGCGTGGCCAAGGTGATGGAGATCAACCCCCGCATCACCGCCAGCGTGAAGGTGTGCTTCGCCGCCGGGGTGGATTTTGCCCGCCAGATCGTGGAGCTGGGCATGGGGTGTCCCGTGACCGAATATCCCGACTATCAGGACGGCGTGCGCCTGCGCTACATGCACACCGACGTGCTGTGGCTGCTGCAATCCCCGAACCGCTTCAGGACAAAGCCCGGCTGGTTCGACTTTAGCCACACCACCGACCAGATCTTCAACCCAAGGGACCCGCTGCCGTGGTTCACCTATACGATCCAGGGGCTGCGGAAGCGGAAGACGGAGATGGCGAAAAGGAAACGGTAAATTCTGATTTGTCGCGGGGCGACAAATCAAAATTTCAGTGGTTAGTATTTAGTATCTAGTGGTTAGTGGAGGAGGAAATCCTAACGGATTTCTTTTGATTCAAGGGCTCAAGAAACGTTGAAGCCTCTGCCGTTTCCCTTTAATCAAACAAATCCGTCAGGATTTGTACCGCCACTAAATACTAACCACTAAATACTAAATACTCAAATTCTGATTTATCGAGCATCAGCTCGATAAATCAGAATTTGGAAAGGATTATTTCCATGGCTGACATCACTGCGATCATACTGACCCGGAACGAGGAGAAGAACATCGAGCGTTGCCTGCAATCGGTGCGGGGGCTTTGCCGCCGCATGGTCGTCGTGGACAGCGGCAGTACCGACCGGACCCTGGAGCTGGCGAAGGCCAACGGCGCGGAGGTCTACTTCCACGAGTTTGAATACTACGCCCGCCAGTACAACTGGGGGCTGGACAACTGCGGCATCGATACCAAATGGGTCATCCGCATCGACGCCGACGAGCAGTTCCCTCCGGCACTGTGCGCGGAGATCGAACGGGAAATAGCCGCCCACGATGACGACGACGTGAACGGCATGACCCTGGAGGCTACCTATTTCTTCATGGGCCGCGCGCTGACCCACGGCAGCAAGAAGCGCAAGCTGATGGTGTTCAAGAACGGCATCGGCCGCATCGAGGACCGCCGCCGGGACGCCCACACCATCCTGTCGGAGGGCCGGAGCATATCGCTGAAGGAGAACTTCCTCCACTATGATTTCAAGGACCTGGACAACTTCATCGGCCGCTACAACTGGTACGCCACCCGGGAGGCCATGGACTACATGGACTGGAAGAACGGCCACGCCGACGCCAGCGTGGACGACCCGGAGATCGAGAAAAAGCGCAAAAAGAAGTATGGCGTGTACTACAAATTCCCCAAGTTCCTGCGGGCGTTTTTGTGGTTCAACGTGAACTACTTCCTCCGGGGCGGCTTCCTGGACGGCAGGGAGGGCTTCATCTACCACGTGCTGTCCTCGTTCTGGTACCGCTTTGTGGTGGACGCCAAGATCTATGAATACGAGCACGGCAAGGAATTTGAGGATTTGAAGGCATACTGAACCCCATGGACCGCGCGGCAAGGAGGCAGAACCCATGAAGAAGCTGGCAATCCTGATCGCAACCCTGTTTGTCCTCATGACCTTCGGCGCGTCGGCGGGCATCGTCGTCAAGCCGGACACGATCGAAACGCTCTTCCAGAGCAACAACTACCTGGAGACGAACTGGTCCGTCTCCCGGAATCGCGGCGACAACGGCGCGCTCACCATCGACGAGACCGCCGATATCGACGGCCACACCTACCGGGTCAGCATTGAAGGCAGCGACAACGGCGTCTACCGGGTCTCGCTCCTGGGGTGGTACAGGGACATGAAGATGTTGGATGACGGGCAGTTCTCCGAGGGCCTGGTCACCTACAGCAACCTGTTGTCGACCTGCCTGGAATTCCTGCCGGACGAGGGACCGCTGTATGGCGCCTTCAACGCCTACGACATCTACTACACCGTGGCGGAGGGCAGCCGCTACTTCGAGGATGAGGGCTTTGAAGGGTGGGAGCTTCTGGCCACCCAGCCCGGTCGACTGGCCATGCGCAACGGCTCCAGCATGATAGAGGCCCAGCGGCTGGACGAAGGGGGCTTCTGGTTCGCGGTGACCTTCTGACGGGAGGGGCTTTCGGGCTGTGATGGAGGTGGAGCTATGCCCAACTGGACCGACGAACAGCTGCGCGCCATAGAGGCGCGGGGCGGCAACATATTGCTCAGTGCGGCGGCGGGCTCCGGCAAGACCACCGTTCTGGTGGAGCGCGTGCTGCGTCTGATCGCCGGCGACGGGGCCGACATCAGCCGGATGCTGGTGGTCACCTTCACCCGCGCCGCCGCGTCGGACATGCGCGCCAAGCTGTCGCGGCAGCTGGGCGAACGCGCCGCGGCGGGGGACGAGAACTGCCGGGAGCAGCTTTTGAAGCTGGACCAGGCCAACATCTCCACGCTCCACGCCTTCTGCTCGGATTTCCTGCGCACGAACTTTGAAACCGCCGGGGTGGACCCGGCCTTTCGCGTGCTGGACGACGCCATGGACGCCCGCCTGCGGGACGAAGCCCTGGACGCCGCGCTGGAGGACGCCTACGCCGCCGGCGGCGAGGCGCTCATGGCACTGGACTACGGCCGGGGCCCCAGGGGGGTTCGCGCCGCGGTGGAGCAGCTGCTCAGGCGCATGGAGGATCGCCCCGACCCGGAGGCGTGGCTCGGCCAGGCCGCCCGGTGCGACGAGGCCGCGCTGTCGGCGTGGCAGGACGAACTGAAACTGGACGCCCGCCGGGCCATTCGCACAGCCCTGGTCCACATCCGCCACGCGATGGCGCTGCCGGGATGCCCGCTGAACTACCACGGGGCGATGCAGTCCGACGCCCGGAACCTGACCGAAATGCTGGCCCTCGAGGATTACGACGCACTCTACCATGCCCTCTTGGATTTCAGGCCGGCCTCCGCCGCCCGGGGCAAGCGGGACCCCAACGCCGATCCGGACGCCGCCGAGGCGGTGAAGCGGCTGCGGGAATCGGCCAAAAAGGCCCTCGGGGACGCCCGGATTCGGGACCTGCCCCTGCTCCAGGCCCGGAAGGACGCGGCCGCGCTGGGCGGCGAGATCGAAACCCTGTCCGCCATCGCCCTGTCCGCCTCGGCGCTGTACGAGCAGGCCAAGGCCGAGCGATCCGGCCTGACCTATGCCGACCTGGAGCACCGCACGCTGAGGGCCCTCGCCAACCCCGCGGTGGCCCGGGCCATGCGGGAGAGGTTCGACTACGTGTTCGTGGACGAATACCAGGACACCTCCGACCTTCAGGAGGCCCTCGTCAGCGCGATCTGCCGCGGGGACAACCGGTTCATGGTGGGGGACGTGAAGCAGTCCATCTACCGCTTCCGCCTGGCCGAGCCCAGGCTGTTCCTGGAGAAGTACGCGGCCTATGGCCGGGGCGATGGCGGCATGCTGCTGCCCCTGACCCGCAATTTCAGGTCACGCAAGGGCATACTGGACTTCGTCAACCTAGTGTTTGAACGGGTGATGACCGGCGGGGACGCCGAGATCACCTACGACGAAATGGCGCGGCTGAACCCCGGCCTGCCGGAGGGAGACGCGGGGGACGGGCCCGACGTGAACATCCTTCTGCTGGATGCCGATGCCGAGCCTGAGGCGATAGAGGAGGCCGACGGCCCGGAGGCGGGCGTGGACCGGCTCCAGGCCATGGAGCGTGAGGGCACAGTGATCGCCCGGACCATCCGGAGCATGATGGCCGCCGACCCGACCCTGCGCTACCGGGACTTCGCCATACTGACCCGCAGCAAGGCCGCGGCTTTCTCGGCCATGATGCCGGTGATGCTGGCCCACGGCATTCCCGCCTTCGCCGACGGTCAGTCGGGCTACTACGAATCGCTGGAGATCCGCTGGCTGCTGTCGATGCTGCGGCTGATCGAGAACGCCCGCCGGGACGTGGAGCTGATCGCCGTGCTGCGCTCGCCGGTGGTGGGCCTGTCCGCCGAGGACCTGGCCCGCATCCGCATCGCCTGCCGGACGGCGCCCTATGTGGACGCCGCCGAAGCCTATGCCAGGGAGCAGTCGGACGACATCGCCGGGAAGCTGTCGACGTTCTTTGAGCAGATGTCGGGCTGGCGGCTGAAGGCGGGCAGCATGGGCCTGGGCGAGTTCGTGCGGCTGGTGCTGGACGAGAGCGGCTTCTACACCTACGCCGGGGCCCTGCCCGGCGGGGCCCAGCGCCAGGCTAACCTGGACCAGTTCGTGGTCAGCGCCTGCGACTTCGACGGGGAATACGCCGGCTCGCTGACCCGCTTCTTTGCCTACACCGAGCATATGCGCAGCCGATCGGGTGGCGACGCGGCCCACCTGCTGGGGGAGAACGACAACGTGGTACGCATGATGTCGGTCCACAAGAGCAAGGGCCTGGAATTCAAGGTGGTGTTCGGGGCGCAGCTGGGCAGGAAGTATCGCTCGGAGCGCAGTGACGCGCCGCTGCTGACCCACCGGGACCTGGGCGTGGGCATGAGCTATTTCGACCCTGCGCTGCGCACCCGGCGGCTGACACTGCCCCAGCAGGCCATACTGGCCCGGCAGCGCCGGGAGGACGCCGCCGAGGAGATGCGCATACTCTACGTGCTGCTGACTCGCGCCCAGCATAGGCTGATCCTCGTGGGCACCGTGAAGGACGCCGAACGGGCGATGAAGCGCTGGCAGGCGCTCTCCGCCGCGCCGGTGGCCGCGGCCAGCCACCTGGATCTGATCATGGCCGCGCGGTGCGCCGCGGAGGCGGACGGCCAGCCGCTGTGCTCGACGCTCGAGGTCATCCCCGCGGCGGGGGTCCGCCCGGGGACCGAAGCGTCGGAGGACGACGCCCAGGCGCTGTTCCACCGGGTGATGGACCATCCCGAAGACTACGCCAATGCCGACCTGGACGCCGGGCTGGCGTGGAAATACCCCGACCCGCTGGCCGCGGGCAGGCCGCTGAAGCTGACGGCCTCGGGCCTGCTGCGGGAGATCGAGGGCCCCGGCCAGTTGCCCGCCCTTGCCGAGCGCCCGGCCTTCCTGTCGGAGGACGCCCGGCGCATGACCGGCGCGGAACGCGGCACGGCCTACCACCGCTGCATGCAGCTTTTGCGGCTGGAAGCCCTGGAGGGCCTGTCCGGCGACGCCCTCACGGACGCCGTTTCCTGGCAGCTGGATGACTGCGCCACCCGCCGGCTGATCACCGACGGCCAGCGTCAGGCGGTGGAGCCCTGGCGGCTGTCCCGATTCCTGGAGAGCGACGTGGGCCTGCGCCTGCGCGCGGCGAGGGAGGTGCGCCGGGAGTGGCCCTTCAACGTGATGCTGCCCATCGACGAGGCCCTGACCGACGAGGAAGCCGGACGCTTCGGCCACGGCGAGCTGCTGGTGCAGGGCACAATCGACTGCTGCTTTGTCGAGGGCGGGGAATGGGTGCTGCTGGACTACAAGACCCATCGCACCGACGACATGGACGCCCTCCGCGCCCACTACGACAAGCAGCTGAAGGTCTACGCCCTGGCCCTTGAGCGCATCACGGGGATGAAGGTCAGGCAGCGGACGCTGTGCCTGCTGGAGAGCGGGGGAACGCTGGAGCTGGGCCTGTAAAACAGACATCCGGGGGGATGGCATTTGCCATCCCCCCGTATGTCTGATACTTTTCTACAACAATATATTTGGTCGGTCTCTTGACTGGCTGTCAAGTTTACCGACCAAATATATTGTAGTAGTATAGTATAAATCCGTATATCAGTCGATCGGGTTCCCCTCGCTGTTGAACAGGGGCAGCTTCTCCAGGTAGATGATGTCCCCGCGCTTCGTGGCGTCGCCCTCGGCCAGGATGGCCATGCGGCCCACGATGTCGCCGCCGGCCTTCTCCACCAGGGTCTCCAGTGCCCGCAGGGATTCGCCGGTGGAGATCACGTCGTCCACGATCACCACGCGCTTGCCCTTCATGTATTCGGCGTCGCCACCGTCCAGGCAGAGGGTCTGCTTGTGGTCGGTGGTGATGGAGCGCACCTCCACCGTCAGCACGTCCCGCATGTACAGCTTCGGGGCCTTGCGGGCCAGCACATAGCGCTCGTTGCCGTTCAGCCGGGCCATCTCGCAGACCAGCGGAATGCCCTTGCTCTCGGCGGTGATCAGCACGTCGTGCTCCGGGCAGCGGTCCAGAAGCTGCCGGGCGCAGGCGGTGGTCAGCTCTGGGTCGCCAAAGATCACGAACGCGCCGATTTGCAGCTTGTCCGATATGGGGCACAGGGGCAGGTCGCGGTCCAGGCCGGCGATGTTCATCCGGTAGGCCTGTTTGCTCATATGGAAACACCTCATTTTTCTATATTTCACTGAATGAATTCTATCATTATTCAGGGGCTTTGTCAAATTATTTAAAGCCGGTATTGCATATCGAATCGCCTGCATGTTATAATACCCATGTGTTTGAAATATATAACGCAGGGAGGAATGGACATGACGCCGAAATTCGACACCGATGTTCAGGAGCTGAAATATAAAGTATTGAAGGAAGTGGCCACCCTGGCCCTGGACGACGCGATGACGCCAGAGAATACCCTGGGCATTGCGGAAAAGATCATCCCCGACGGGGCGAAGCCCACCATGCGCTGCTGCATCTACAAGGAGCGCGCCATCATCAACCAGCGGGTGAAGCTGGCCCTGGGCGGCAATCCCCGCAACCCCAACGTGGTGGAGGTGCTGCCCATCGCCTGCGACGAGTGTCCCGTGGACGGCATCACCGTCACCCAGGCCTGTCGCGGCTGCATCGCACACAACTGCATGAACGCCTGTCCGAAGAACGCCATCACCATCGTCAACCGCCACGCCACCATCGACAAGTCGAAGTGCGTGGAGTGCGGCCGGTGCGCCGCGGCCTGCTCCTACGGCGCGATCCTG
>JAZSAA010000052.1:0-4841 GCA_045601625.1 Clostridia bacterium
TGGTGCGCCCCTTGGCCTTCGCCTCCAGGTACTTGCCCACCGAGATCAGCGTGGGGATCATCACGCTGGCGTCGAAGTAGTAGTCGACCATCCCCACGCTCTCCCCGGCGTCCAGCTTCAGCGCCACGCCCAGCAGCACCGCCAGGCTGTAGCCCAGCCCGGCCGTCGCGCCCACGCAGATCAGGCTGTTCATGTTCGGAGCCAGGTGGAACAGGGCCTTGAAGCCGTTGATGAAGTAATTCCGGTTGATGACGATGGCCGGGATCACGATCAGCAGCTGCACGAGGCCGTTGAACATGGGCCGGTGCAGCGCCTCAGGCATCGGCAGGTGCAGCATGTGGCCCATGGCCACGTACATCAGCACGACCAGCAGCGCAATGGAGGCGATCAGCCGGTTGCGCATGGCCTTCAACTCTTCGGAATGGTCGGGCCGTTCGGCCTTTTGCGCCGTGGCCGCGGCCTCGCCCCTGGGGGAGGCGCTGTAGCCGCCGGAGGCCACCGCCTTGCAGATGGCGTCCGGGGTGACGGCGGCGGGATCGAACCGGACCTCCATGGAGTTGGTCAGCAGGCTCACGGTCACTTCGCTGACGCCCTCCAGCTTGCGCACGCTCTTCTCCACATGGGCGCTGCACGCCGCGCAGGTCATGCCCTTTACATCGAATGTCATACTATTCTCCCGTTTGTCCGCTCTGTGGCGGCCCAGGGGCCGCCGCTACATGGGTGCGTGGATTCGTTGCTGTGGCGGCAGGTTGCCGCCTCTACTTCAGCTTCTTCATCAATTCCAGCGTCTCGGCCATGATGTCGGGGTTGCCGTTGCGCACCTCGTCGGCCACGCAGGATTCCATGTGGCTCTGCAGTACGGTGTACCCGAAACCCTGGAGGGCCTTCTCCACCGCGCTGATCTGTATCAGTATGTCCCCGCAATAGCGGTTCTCATCCAGCATACGGCCGATGCCGTTCAACTGGCCCACCATGCGGTTCAGCCGGTTCTTCAGCTGGCGCAGTTCTTCATCGCTGCGGGGCTTATGCCGCTGGTGGCAGGCCGGGCAGCCCGATGACTCCTGGTTGCGAACCTCGGCGTCGTTCATGTCATTCACCTCGCTTCTATACCCCTGTCCGGTATTTCGCAGACATTATATACCCCCTGGGGCTATTTGTCAAGGGGAGAATTATGGCGGAGGGGTTATTCCCTCCGCCATATGTATTGTATGGGCATGTTAATTTATCAGAAGCCGTCCCCCTCGGGCTCGACGCGCTGGAAACGCATGCCCTGGGCGGCGTCCTCCACGGCGTCGGCCCACAGCAGGGCATCGCCGTCGAGGGTGAAGGTGGCCGCGCCGTCGGTGTACTCCACATTGGTGGAGAGCAGCTCCCCATCGTCGTTATAGGTCTCGTCGCTCTTCCTGCCCGTGCCGGTCAGCGCGCCGGTGGCGGGGTCGAGGGTGCAGGCGTATTCCCAGACGACCGTCTCAAAGGCGCTGGCGCCCCAGTTGACGCGCACGGTATAAGCGCCATTGTCCTCATCGATGTAAATGGAAGCGCGGTCGCACATCCAGTCGCCCAGGAAGGGGTCGCCGGCAGCGTTGTCGCCATCTTCATCGTCCTTGTCGCCGTCATCGCCGTCGTCGTGGGTGTCATACCAGGATTCCTCGCCCACCTCGTCCAGGCTGGCGAAGACCTGATCGGGAATGGCGTCGCCGGAGCCCGCCCAGTGCAGGTGATGCTGCGCGTCCACGGTCAGTATCGCGCCAAAGCCGGAGGCCACCTCCTCGGCGGTGATCCTGCCCTCGGCCTCGCTGAAGCTCTCGTGGCGCAGCACGCCGCCCTCGCAGACCAGGGCCCCGGCCTGGGCGTCGTAGGCGCAGCGCTCGAATTCAAAGCTGTAGCCCTCGTTTGCGGAGATGAAGCGGGTGCCGCTGCAGCGGAACACCCCGTCCTCATACCAGATCTCCGCGGCATAGCCCTCGGGCCCCTCGCCGACCCAGGTATCCGTAAAGCTGTCGATCACCGACTGGTCCACCGCCGCCTCGGCCAGCGCCGTCGCCGACAGGCAGGCCAGCAGCGCCGCGAGCACAGCACAAGCAAATCGCTTCATGTTCCATATCTCCTTTTCTCAATGATCCGGTTCCACGTATAGGAAATACCGTGCAATCAAGGTGGTCGATTGGCCAGTGAGTTTCCCGTCAGATGCACCTGCAAATTCCGCAGGCTTACTGGCGGTAAGTCAAGAAACTTGCAGGATGCAGTTGGCGGAAAAGGCACCGCCAGGCGCGTCGCTGTATTGTGCGGTATTTCCTATACTGTACCACATTCCCCGGGGGAAATGTGGCAAAAAAGAAGTCTATTTCTTTACAAATACGAAAACATTCCCGCGACCGCCTCAATCCGCCCGCGCCGCCAGCCAATCGCTCCAGGAGACGGCGTAGCCCGATTCCCGGTTTTCATCGACGTACCGGAACAGCAGCGGCATCATGCGGGATTTTTCCGCGTTCAGCTTCCCATGAAAGCTGTTGGAGGACGAATGATGCAGCGGGTATTCGCTGCCGGTGAGGGTGTGGCGGATGGCGATATCCTCCATGGACACCGTCGGGTTCTTCATCTTGTCGTACAGCATCATGAATATGCCGGTGCGCCCCGTACCCGCGTGGCAGTGGAAGTGCAGCCAGGATTTTTCCATGTCAATGCCCTTCACGAATTCGATGAAGGCGTCGATCAGCTCGGCCGGCGGCCAGCGCAGGTCCGGCGCGGGGAAGCGCACGTACACGAAGCCCGCGTCCTCCACGGCGGTCTGTTCCGTGACGCAGCTGCGCACCTTGAAGGTGGTGTGCCCCTTCTTTTCGTCGTGGGCGACCCCGTAGGCGTGGATGGTCTTGCCCACCAGCGCGCCGAAGCGCTCGGCCTCGTCCCGCTGGACCTGGGCGAGGCTCAGGCCAGCGTTGGCCCAGTTGTGCTCGGCGTACCAGGAGATAGGGTTGCCGTTGAGAAACACGTGGCTCTCCTGGCGCAGGTCGATCACGTATACCCGCTTGCCCTTCGCCAGCTTCCGGAGGGTGGTGGCCAGCTGGTGCAGCTGGGGCTCGGAAAACTGGGCGCTGCCGGAGATGTTCAGTTCATCCAGCCCCTCGGTGCTGGGGGTATACCCGGCGTCGATGCGATAGCGGGGCTTGGCCTTGCCGAATTTGTAATGCCCCTTGGTCAGCAGCCGGAGGTTGGCGATCTGCCCCTTCCAGGCGTCCCGGCTGTCCCGGTCCATGCGAAAAAAGCCCTCCTCGGCATACCCGAGGGCGCAGGCGCACAGCAGGGCCAGCATCAGGCACAGCGCGGCAAATCGTCTCAACGGCGAACCCCCTTTCCCATACATTATAACCGACATCGCGCACAGACGCAAGCGGACGACGGAGAATTCCCCGTCGCCCGCCTGCGTCCGTATGTTTTTTTACCTGTGCGCCCACCGGTAGGCCCGGTCGATGGAGCTCTGGTGGTGGTCGTTTTCCTTGCTGGAGGCGTGGGTCTTGCTGCCGGACATGTGCAGGCAGAACTGGCCTTCATAGTTGTTGTTGTAGATGGTCTGGTCGCCATGGGGCTTGGTATTGATGCCGCAGGCCACATACTTGCCGTTGGCCTTCAGGATCACCGCCTCGGAGCCCCAGGAGAAGTGGCCGCCCGCCACGCGCAGCAGCTTGGCGGTATCGGCGGCGGTGGCCGGCTCCACGTCGGCGTGGTAGTGGCCGCCCATGCGCTTGATGCGCAGGCTGATGCCGGTATCGATGTCGTAGATGGTGCCGTAGTGGCCCTTCTTCAGCACGTTGCTGCCGCCCTTGAACCAGTTCATCTTGACCACCTTGGACTTCCAGGAGCTGCTGTTCTTCTTCGACTTGGAATTGGATTTGGCCTTGGACTTCGAGGTGGATTTGGAGGCCGTGCTGAGGTATTTCTTCGGCATGTAGCCGGTCTTGCCGTTCATCTTCACCTGGGCCCAGCTGCCGGACACCGCAGTGACCTTCAGCGAAACGCCCTTCTTCAGCTTCACGCTCTTGGCGGATTTGGAGGCCTTCTTGTACACCTTGGCCGAGGAGGATTTCACCTTCGCGGTGATGGACTTCGCCATCGCCGGGGTCACGGTGGAGGTTATCAGCAGCGCAATGGCCAGCACACAAATCATCTTCTGTAAACGACGCAGCATAGTGGGACTCACCTTTCCGATAGATTTTAAATTCTGCGGTCATTATATTACAGAAGTATTTCAAAATAAATAGAAACTATTAAATCGTACCGGCTTTTTCGATGTAAAGTCGTAATATATCCAATTCTGCGCAACTTTGTCCCGGGCCTGGAATTTTGACTTTTTTTCAACATCCCCCGACTTCGTTTGACGCGGGTTCAATGAACATGTATAATGGAAGTTGGATATGGCTACAGGCACAACATCGCCGCGAATTCGCGGCTGTCCATAGGAGAGGAGTAAATAACCATGGCGAGAAGCAGTAACAAAAGGCAGCCCTCGGTGCTGAACTGGCTGGGTTCGCTGATATTGTACGCCATCCCCGGCGTGAACCTGATCTTTCTGATCCTGTCCGCCATTTTCGCAAAGTCCACCAGCAAGCGCAGCTTCGCCATCGCAGGCATACTGCTGATCGTGATCAGCGCCCTGCTGACGTTCATCGCCTTCATGGTGTTCCCGGACTTTTTCACGAAGCTGGCCGAGTACATGCGCCAGCCAATCGCTCCCCGCGCGACAGGGGTCCTGCCCCCGGCCTGATGTGAAACCACAGGAACGGCGCCCGGGCCATCTCGCACGCGGGCCGGCGGGGTATGAGGGGGGAGGGGAAACCCGATTGCAG
>JAZSAA010000053.1:0-2254 GCA_045601625.1 Clostridia bacterium
TTTCCAATTCGGGCAAGTCAGTTTCGGCCGAAGGCCGAAACCGCGGATTTTCAAATTGAAAATTTGAAAACCGCGCCGCTTGTACCGCCACTAAATACTAACCACTAAATACTAAATACTCAAATTCTGATTTATCGAGAATAGCTCGATAAATCAGAATTTCCCCCTTCCTCCCAAGCTTGCAAATCCACGTGATCCATGATACAATGAACCCATGAAACACGCAGGGGGCGCTGGCATGGAACATACGGAGAACGCTTACGCGGCGATGCTGCTGACCATGGCGCTGTCGCCGAACCGGGAGGAATACGCCCGGCCCCTGAGCACCCCGGAATTCCGGCGCGTGGAGGCGCTGGCCCGGGGCTCGGGCTTCGGGAGCATCGGCGCGCTGCTGGACGTGGACATCAGCGGCCTGGTGATGCTGCTGGGGCTGAGCGACGACGAGGCCTACCGGGTGTACACCCTCCTGCACCGGGACGTACAGCTGACCTACGCCCTGGGGGGCTTCATGGAGGACGGCATCGAGGTCGTCACCCAGTACGACGCCGAATACCCCCGCCGATTGACGGACGCGCTGAAGGAGGCCGCGCCGCCGTTTTTATACCGCTGCGGCAGCCAGGCGCTGCCGGGACAGCAGGCCATCGCCGTGGTGGGCATCAGCGGCGTAAGGACCACCCCGGAGGCTCGCAGGCAGATCGAGATCCTCGTCGAGGGGGCGACCCGGCAGGGCTATGCCGTCGTCACCGGCGGCGAGCTGGGGGTGTCGCGGCTGGCTGCGGGGCTGGTGGCCGACCGGGGCGGCCGGCTGGTGGACGTGCTGGGGGGCGGCATGCGGGAGCACCTGAAAAACGACAGCATAACAAGGCTGCTGGCCGATAACCGCGCCGCGGTGCTGTCCACCGAGCATCCGGACTCCCTGTTCACCGTCAACCACGCCATCGCCCGCAACAAGCTGCTGTTCGCGCTGGCCGACGCAGCCTTCATATTCAACACCGACGGCCGCCGGGGCGAACTGGAGGCCCTGGCGAACCGCAGCTGCCAGTGGATCTATGCCTGGCGGGACTATGCCGGCAACCGCCCGCTGCTGGGCCGGGGCGCGCGCCCCTTCCAGGCCCTCCGGGACGGCGATTTCGAGGAGATGAGCCGCCTCTGGGCCAGCTCCCGGGCCAGGCAGATGGATATTTTCGATCTACTGGGCAATTCCTGACGGACCGGACGGCGCGACAGGCCGGAACGGACAGCGACGTTAAATGTCTGCGATCGGCCCTCCGCGCCCTTGACACGCCCCACGCCCTCTGATATAATCATCCTTGGCTTTTGAAAGGCTCTGTGCCACAGACAGCGAGTGCGAAAGCGTAAACCTTCGGGTGCTCGCCGAGGCGCAACGGATGGTTGAGATTTAAACCGCCCTTGCGTCTTGCGCAAGGGTTTTTTAATGGCCGTCACGGTACCCGGCAGTGCCGGGGCCGAGCTATGGACGGAATGTGAGGTGTTAGAGAATGTCCAAGAATATCGAGGCGAAGAAGGGCGTCGTGGCCGACATCAGGCAGAAGTTTGAGAAGGCCCAGAGCGCCATTCTGGTTGACTATCGCGGCCTGAACGTCGCGGAGGATACCGAGCTTCGCAACCAGCTTCGCAAGGCGGGCGTTGAGTACGCGGTTCTGAAGAACACGATGATCAACCTGGCCGTGAAGGACATGGGCGTTGACGACATCAAGGCCCACCTGGAAGGCCCCACCGCGGTGGCCTTCGGCATGGAAGACGCGGTTGCCCCCGCCAAGGTGCTGTCTGACTTCATCAAGAAGAGCAAGAAGATGGCCATCAAGTGCGGCGTGGTCGACGGCGCTTACATCGACGAGAAGGGCGTTGAGGCGCTGGCCAATACCCCCAGCCGCGAGGTCCTCATCGCGCGGATCATGGGCAGCATGATGAGCTCTGTGTCCAAGTTCGTGTACTGCGTGGAAGCGATCCGCAAAAAGCAGGCAGGCGAGGAATAAGCGCCGCCTGAACCCCAACGAGAATCTACTATATTATGGAGGATATAATCATGGCTAACAATGCTGAGATCATCGCTGCGATTGAGAAGATGACGATCCTTGAGCTGGCTGACCTGGTCAAGGAAATGGAAGAGAAGTTCGGCGTGTCCGCCGCGGCTCCCGTGGTCGTGGGCGGCGCTGTGGCCGGCGGCGAGGCCGCTGCGGCTGAGGAAGAGAAGACCGAGTTCGACGTGATCCTGAAGGACGCCGGCGCCAAG
>JAZSAA010000054.1:0-9069 GCA_045601625.1 Clostridia bacterium
AAACAGGCCCCGCCCGCGGCGTACACCCCGCCGCGTAGGATTAAAGAGCGGGGCGCTCCGCCGGTTCCCCGCTCCAAATTTTTGATTTGAACCGGGAAAGTCCGGCCCATAGGCCGGCCCGACAAACCCTTTGGGTTTGTCGCCTCCCCCGATACCCCTGGTAAGTTACCCAAAAGCCTCCCCTGAAAGGGGAGGTGGCGCATAGCGCCGGAGGGGTTCCGTCTCTCCGACAAATCAGAATTGATCAGTACATCACCAGATACCTGTCGATCTCCCAGGAGCTGACATGCGTCCTGTAGGCGTCCCATTCCTTCTCCTTGCCCTCGACATACTGGGAAAGCACGTGCTCGCCCAGTGCCTCGCAGATCACCTCGTCCGCCTTCAGGCATTTCACGGCCTCGTGCAGCGTGCCCGGCAGGCTCTCGATGCCTTTGGCCTCGCGGGTGGCGGCGTCCATGGCAAAGATGTTCTCGGTGATCTCCTCCGGCGGGGTCAGGCCCTTCTCGATGCCGTCCAGGCCCGCCGCCAGGCACACCGCCATGTTCAGGTAGGGGTTGCAGGACGGGTCGGGGCAGCGCAGCTCCACGCGGGTGCCCATGCCCCGGGACGCGGGGATACGGATCAGTGCGCTTCGGTTGCTGGCGCTCCAGGCCAGGTAGCAGGGGGCTTCGTAACCCGGCACCAGGCGCTTGTAGCTGTTCACCAGAGGGTTGGTGATGGCCGCCATGCCCCGCACGTGCCGGAGGATGCCCGCGATGAAGGCATAGGCCTCTTTGCTCAGCCCACGGCTGTCGGACGGATCGGCGAACACGTTCCTGCCGTCCTTGAACAGGCTCATGTTGGTGTGCATGCCGGAGCCGTTGATGCCGAACACCGGCTTTGGCATGAACGTGGCGTGCAGGCCGTTCTTCTGGGCCAGGGTCTTGACCGCCAGCTTGAAGGTCATGATATTGTCGGCGGCGGTCAGCGCGTCGGCGTACTTGAAGTCGATCTCGTGCTGGCCCGCGGCCACCTCGTGGTGGCTGGCTTCGATCTCAAAGCCCATCTGCTCCAGCGCCATGCAGATTTCCCGCCGGGTGCTTTCACCGTGATCCAGCGGACCCAGGTCGAAGTAGCCGGCTTCGTCGCCGGTGTTGGTGGTCGGCCTGCCCTGCTCATCGGTCTGGAACAGGAAAAACTCGCATTCCGGGCCCACATTGAAGCTATAGCCCATGTCGGCGGCCTTTTTCAGGATGCGCTTCAGCGTGCCCCGGGGGTCGCCCATGAAGGGGGTGCCGTCCGGGTTGTACACGTCGCAGATCAGCCGCGCCACCTTGCCGTGCTGGGGCCGCCAGGGCAGTATGGCGAAGGTGTCCAGGTCGGGGCGCAGGTACTGGTCGGATTCGTTGATCCGGACAAAGCCCTCGATGGAGCTGCCGTCGATCATGATCTCGTTGTTTACGGCCTTCTCCACCTGGCTGGCGGTGATGGCCACGTTCTTCAGCTGGCCGAAGATGTCGGTGAACTGCATGCGGATGAACTCCACGTCGCCGTCCCTGACCAGGCGGATGATATCTTCCTTCGTGTACTTGCTCATAATCACACCTCCGAAACTATTGGGTTAGGCAACGGGCCCGCAAGGGCCGTTGACCGTGCCGCCGTGGCGAGCATGGCGACAACCAAATAAAAAAGGGGCAAGGGAACCGTTCAACACGACTCCCTTGCCTTGTCACGGGAAAAGCATAGCATATCCATGGGCAGGCTGTCAAGGGGTTGTGAATGTTAAATGAAAAATAAATGCGAATTTGATGCAGATTCAGGCGCTATATAATGAAATATTGCAAGTTTACAAATTATTAATTGCAGATTCCTATTGACAATGCCTTGCCGGGATGCTATAATCAGCGCAAAATTTCATAGCGAAAGCGTTGCGGAAGCAGAGTACCCCGGCGGGAATGAAGCCCTTGCCCATTCCCCGCGGCGGCATCCCAGAGAGCGGGCGACGGTGAGAATCCCGCATGAGCCACCGGGCGAAAAACCCTTCCAAGTCCAAACTGAAAGCAACAATGTGATTAGGGGCGGCGTGGCGGCGGCACGTTACAGCGGCCAGGGTTGAACACGACCCGATCAGAGAAGCAAATCAGGTGGCACCACGGAGCGGCGGCCTTCGTCCTGAAATACAGGATAAATGGCCGTACAGACTTTGGAGGTGCTTTTTATGTGTTCCATCTTTGGCATCGAAGGGAAATCCATTCCCGAGGAAAAGCTGTGCGAATGCTTTGACCGAACGATCTCCCGCGGCCCGGATATGAGCCGGTTCGTGGAGGTTCCCCGCGGGTACCTGGGCTTTCACCGTCTGGCCATCATGGGCCTGACGGCGGAGGGCATGCAGCCCTTCCGGATGGGGGACAGTTACGTGGTCTGCAACGGCGAGCTGTATGGCTTTCGGCCCCTGCGCCAACGGTTGATCGACGAGGGCTTCCCCATCAGGAGCGCATCGGACTGCGAGATCCTGCTGCCGCTGTACAAGGAGTACGGCGTGGAGATGTTCAAGACGCTGGACGCGGAGTTCGCGCTGATCCTCTATGACGGCGAACAGGACAGGCTGATCGCCGCCCGGGACCCCATCGGCATCCGCCCGCTGTATTATGGCAAACTGCCCGACGGGGGCATGGCCTTCGCCAGCGAACCTAAAAACCTGATGGGTTTGTGCGATGAAATCCTGCCATTCCCGCCGGGATGTTACTGGGTAGATGGGGAATTCGTCCGCTACGCCGACCCGGCCCACGTGGACCAGTTCACCATGAAGGACGAGGACCACGTCTGTGCCAAGCTGCGCCGCCTGCTGATCGACGGCGTGGCTAAGCGCCTGGACGCCGACGCGCCGGTGGGCTTCCTGCTCTCCGGAGGGCTGGATTCCTCGCTGGTATGCGCCATCGCCCAACAGATCCTCGACAAGCCCATCCGCACCTTTGCCATCGGCATGGATATTGACGCCATCGACCTGAAGTATGCCCGCATGGTGGCGGATTACATCGGCAGCGACCACACCGAGGTCATCATCAGCGAGAAGGACGTGCTGGCGGTGCTGCCCACCGTGGTGGAGCTGCTGGGCACCTGGGATATCACCACCATTCGCGCGTCCATCGGCATGTACCTGGTCTGTAAATACATCCACGAACACACCGACATTCGTGTGCTGCTGACGGGCGAGATTTCCGATGAACTGTTCGGCTACAAGTATACCGACTTCGCCCCCTGCGCCGCGGCGTTCCAGGAGGAGGCGGAGAAGCGCATCCGCGAGCTGCATATGTACGACGTGCTGCGGGCGGACCGCTGCATCAGCGTGAACAGCCTGGAGGCACGGGTGCCCTTCGGGGATTTGAAGTTCGTGCGCTACGCCATGTCCATCGACCCGGAGCTCAAGATGAATCGCCACAACATGGGCAAATATTTGATTCGCAAGGCCTTTGCCGACGACCACATCCTGCCCGACGAGATTCTCTGGCGGCAGAAGGCGGCCTTCTCTGACGCGGTGGGGCATTCCATGGTCAGCGACCTCAAAGCCCTGGCCGAGCGCACCTATGGCGATGCCGAGTATGAAGAAAAGTCGGCGCAATACGACTACTGCCGTCCGTTCACGAAGGAGAGCCTGCTTTATCGGGAACTCTTTGAACAGTACTATCCAGGTCAGGCGCGAATGATCGCGGGTTTCTGGATGCCCAACAAGACCTGGCCCGGCTGCGACGTGGACGATCCTTCCGCGCGGGTGCTGAGCAACTACGGGGCCAGCGGAGAATAGCAAGGCGCGGCTCAATGGCAATTTGTTCACAGAAAGTTCTTAAATTGAAACTGATTTTCATATTGACAATCCGCTGTGTCATGATAGAATAAGGGCAACTCACAGGGAAGGAGGGAACGGATGATGAACAAGCGCAGGCATGTGTTCACCGTGATCATCTGCGCGGTGATGCTGCTCTCGATATTCGTTTCCTCCGCCTATATCGTGCGTGAGACGGCGCACCACCATGA
Source organism: Clostridia bacterium (assembly GCA_045601625.1). GTDB lineage: Bacteria > Bacillota > Clostridia > Christensenellales > Aristaeellaceae > UBA2862. The sequence goes on from JAZSAA010000054.1 coordinate 4,012, forward strand.
ATGTGTCGGCGAGAATTGCCCGATCTGCCGGTTTATCGCGCAGATCGAACAGCTTCGCAGGGGCTATGGTGTCGCGCTGCTGGCGCTTCTCATGATCTGCCTTGCCCTGACCGTGGGCCGTGAATGGCGCGCGCGGGCGATGGCGGAGAATGTGCCCGCGCTCTGCACGCTGGTCGGCAGGAAAATTCGGCTGAACGATTAAGCGCTTTTAAACGCAAGGGTTGACGTGCTCCTGCGCCATTTGGATGGCACAGGTCTGTTTTGTACGACAGTCCTTGCCTTTTTATGTCCATTTTTTTCATATTCCGTTGAACAAAACTGAATAATTGGAGGAATCATCCATGAAAAAGTATTTTGCGGGCGTGATCGCTCTGATCATGCTGTTCGCATTCCTGGTCGCGGGCGCTGTCTCTGCGGAAGAAAAGAAGCTGAACGTCGTGACCACCATCTTCCCTGTTTACGACTGGGTGCGCGAGATCGTGGGCGACAACGACAACGCCGAAATCACCATGCTGCTGGACAATGGCGTAGACTTGCACAGCTACCAGCCCACCGCCCAGGACATCATGAAAGCCGCCACCTGCGACGTGTTCGTTTATGTGGGCGGCGAAAGTGACGGGTGGGTGGAAGGCGTTATGGCCGAAGCCGTGAACCCCGACATGGTGGTCGTCAGCCTGGTGGAGGCCATGGGCGAAGACATCAAGGAAGAGGAGATCGTCGAGGGCATGGAAGCCGAGGAAGAAGAGGGCGAAGATGAAGCGGAAGCCGAATACGACGAGCACGTCTGGCTTTCCCTGCGCTGCGCCCGGAAGCTGGTGAAGGCGCTGGCCGACGCTTTGGGCGAGGCCGATCCGGCCAACGCTGAGCGCTACGCAGTGAACGCTGACGCCTACATCGCGGAACTGGCCGCGCTGGACGCCGAATATGCCGCCGTCCGCGAGTCCGCGGACTTCGATACCGTGCTGTTCGGCGACCGCTTTCCCTTTCGCTATCTGGTGGACGACTACGACCTGAACTACTATGCCGCCTTCGCGGGCTGCTCCGCGGAGAGCGAAGCCAGCTTTGAGACCATCGTGTTCCTGGCGGGCAAGGTGGACGAGCTGGGCCTTTCCGCCGTGCTGACCATCGAGGGCGACAACCACCGCATTGCAGAGACCATCGTGGGCAATACCCAGGCGAAGGACGCCAAAGTGCTGGCGCTGGATTCCTTGCAAGCCACCACGGGTGAGGATGCGGAGAACGGCGCGACCTACCTGGGCGTAATGGAAGCCAACCTCAAGGTGCTGGAGCAGGCGCTGGCGAAGTAAATGTAAACTGAAAGCGGGGCCGCTGTTTTTGCGGCCTCGCGGAAAGGGAAAGGAAATGGCGCTGATTACCTGTCGGGATCTGGCACTGGGCTACGAATCCCACGCAATTCTGGAACATTTGAATTTCTCGGTGAACGCCGGAGACTATCTGTGCGTCGTGGGAGAGAACGGTTCCGGCAAGTCCACGCTGATGCGCACGATGCTGGGCCTGCAAAAGCCGTTGGGCGGCTCCATCACATTCGGCGATGGCATGAAACCAAACGGCATCGGCTATCTGCCCCAGCAGACGGCCATACAGAAGGATTTCCCGGCCACGGTCTGGGAGATCGTCCTGTCCGGATGCCAGGCCCATGTGGGCAGGCGTGCCTTCTACAGCAAGTCGGAGAAGGCGCTGGCCGGGGAGAACCTTTCGCGCATGGGCTTGACGGTATACCGGCGGCGCTGCTACCGGGAATTGTCGGGCGGACAGCAGCAGCGGGTGTTGCTGGCGCGGGCTCTGTGCGCGACGAAAAAGCTGCTTCTGCTGGACGAGCCGGTGGCTGGCCTGGACCCGAAGGTGACGGCGGAGATGTATGCGCTGATCGAGCGGCTCAACCGGGAGGGCGTGACTGTCGTCATGGTTTCCCACGATATCGCGGCGGCGGTGCGTTACGCCACCCACATCCTGCATGCAGGCGGCGAGCGGACCTTCTTTGGAACGGTGGATGAATACCGGGCAAGCGCGATGGGAAGCCGCTTCATCGCTTTGGAAGGAGGCGTGCCGACGTGATTCAGACAATCCAGCAATACCTGCAATTTCCCTTTGTGCGCTACGCGCTGGTGGTGGGTACCCTGATTGCGCTGTGTTCATCACTGCTGGGCGTGACGCTGGTACTGAAGCGGTTTTCCTTCATCGGCGACGGCCTTTCCCACGTCGCCTTTGGCGCGATGGCCATCGCCGGGGTGCTGCACATCGCATACGATATGCTGTTCGTGATGCCGATCACCATACTCTGCGCGGTATTGCTTTTGAGGAAGGGCGGGAACGCCCGGGTCAAGGGCGACGCCGCTGTCGCCATGATCTCCGTGGGCGCGCTGGCAATCGGCTATCTGCTGCTCAACCTGTTCTCGACGTCCTCCAATTTGTCAGGCGATGTGTGCTCCACGTTGTTTGGCTCCACGTCCATACTGACGCTGACGAAGGCCGAGGTATGGCTTTGCGCGGTGCTGTCCGTGATCGTCGTGGCGCTGTTTGTGCTGTTCTATAACAGGATTTTCGCGGTTACCTTTGACGAGGAGTTTTCCAGGGCCGTTGGGATGCGGGTGGAATCCTACAACCTGCTGATCGCCGTGGTGATCGCCGTCATCATCGTGCTGGCCATGAACCTGGTGGGTTCGCTGCTGATTTCCGCGCTGATCATCTTCCCGGCGCTGTCGGCCATGCGGGTGTTCAAGAGCTTCAGGAGTGTGACGATCTGTTCGGCGGCGTTGTCGGTACTCTGTGCCTTATTGGGGATGCTGGTCTCCATCGTCGGCGGCACGCCGGTGGGCTCCACCATCGTGGCGGTGGATATCGTGGTGTTCCTTGTATTTTCGGGCATCGAACGTTTTAATTGAGGAGGAAAAGAATATGAAGAAGCCGGTAATGCTGGCAACGCTGCTTATTGTGACAATGATGCTGACGGCCTGCGGCGGCAAGGAGAATACCCCAGCTCAGAAGGGTGCTTCGGCGCAGCAGGCTTCCAACGGCGCACAGGCAGAAGCAGCCATCGTCGAAACGGCGCTCCTGACCGGCGGGGCAGTCGCCTCGCAGGGTGATTTGGAAGAAGCGACCGCAACCGTTGCTGTGGAGTCGACGCCAGCGCTTTTGGCTGAAGAGCCTTCCGTCGACCTGGATTTGACACAGCTCAGCGGTACGGTGGTTTATTCCCAGGTCTATGACATGATGATGAATCCGGATGACTACATGGGCCGGATCATAAAGATGAGGGGCAGCTTCAGCTACTTCCAGGATCCGGAGACGAAGCGGGAGTATTTCACGACCATCATCGCGGATGCCACGGCGTGCTGCGCCCAGGGCATCGAATTTGTCTGGGAGGGCGAGCACAGCTACCCCCGGGATTACCCGCCGCTGGATACCGAAATAACCGTGACAGGCGCCTTCAGCACCTATTATGAAGGCGAATATATGTATGTTCAGCTGCTGGATGCCCAGGTTGAATGGCACTACTGACATACTGTTTTCCTCAGAGGAAGTATAATATTACTTAACATTCTGTTCTCTTGACATATTTGGACGACGCGCATAAAATATGGTTAATTCCAGAAAAGCGCAAGGGTGCGCAGTGAGATTCGTCTCACCGCCGCCCTTGCGCTTTTGTTTTGGAATCCATCAGAAAGGAGTGTTTAAGATGACATTTTCCGCTGTCAACACGATCTGGGTGCTGCTGGGCGCGGCGCTGGTGTTCTTCATGCAGGCGGGCTTCGCCATGTGCGAAGCGGGCTTCACCCGGGCCAAGAACACTGGCAATATCCTGATGAAGAACCTGATGGACTTCTGCATCGGCACGCCGCTGTACTGGCTGGTGGGCTTCGGCATCATGTTCGGCGCGGGCACGGCGGCCTTCGGGTGGATCGACCCCTTCATCATGAAGGATTACAGCCATATCCTGCCCGCGGGCGTACCGCTTTGGGCCTACGCCATCTTCCAGACGGTGTTATGCGCCACCAGCGCCACCATCGTCTCCGGCGCGATGGCCGAGCGCACGAAGTTCTCCGCCTACTGCGTCTATTCGGCGGCCATATCGCTGTTCATCTATCCCGTGTCCGGCCATTGGATCTGGGGCGGCGGCTGGCTGGCGGGCCTGGGCTTCCACGATTTCGCCGGGAGCACCTGCGTGCACATGGTGGGCGGCGTGTGCGCCCTGATCGGCGCGAAGCTGCTGGGGCCCCGGATCGGCAAGTACGGCGCGGACGGCAGGCCCCGTGCCATCCTGGGCCACAACCTGTCCATCGCGGCGCTGGGGGTATTCATCCTTTGGTTCTGCTGGTTTGGCTTCAACGGCGCGAGCACCGTGGGCATGGACGGCGACGCGTTGATCGTCTCCGCCGGCCTGGTGTTCTTCAACACCAACCTTGCCGCGGCGGTGGCCACGCTGGCCACCATGATCTTCACCTGGGTGCGCTACGGCAAGCCGGACGTGTCCATGACCTTCAACGCCTCCCTGGCGGGGTTGGTGGGCATCACGGCGGGCTGCGACGCGGTCAATCCCTTCGGCGCGGCGATCATCGGCCTGTGCTGCGGCATCGCGGTGGTGCTGTCGGTGGAGTTCTTCGACAAGGTGGCGAAGATCGACGATCCCGTCGGCGCGATCTCCGTCCACGGCATTTGCGGCGCGCTGGGCACGATCCTGACCGGCCTGTTCGCCACGGGCGTCTCCACGATGAAGGGCGTGTTCTACGGCGGCGGGTTCAAATTCCTGGGCGTGCAGCTGCTGGGCGTCTGCTCGGTGATCGCCTGGACAGCGGTGGTCATCACCGTCGTGTTCTCCATCATCAGGGCCACCATCGGCCTGCGGGCCAGCGCCGAGGACGAGGCCATGGGCTTGGACCGCTCGGAGCACGGCCTGCACACCGCCTATTCCGGTCTCGCCTTCATGGCGGACGGCGCCGTGGAGGAGGTCGAACCCGTGGCGATTCCCGCGGGCGATTATGAGGCGCCTGTGAGGGCGACGAAGGAAAAAGCCCCCGACGCGCCGGTCTACACCAACGT
>JAZSAA010000055.1:0-3921 GCA_045601625.1 Clostridia bacterium
CAAGGGCCTGTCCGCAAAGACCGTGAAGAACGTCCACGGCGTGCTCCACCACGCGCTCAAACAGGCCGTGCGCCTCGGCTATATGCGCATGAATCCGACCGAGGCTTGCACTCTGCCGCGCATCGAGAAGGCGAAGATTGAACCGCTGGACGCGCCGGAAATCAAACGTCTGCTTGACGTGCTGGGCGATGATGTGTATAGCGATGTGTTGCGCGTGGACATCTTCACGGGCATGCGAGAGGGAGAAATCCTCGGCCTTCAATGGTCATGCGTGGACTTCGACCGGGGCACGATCACGATTGAAAAGCAGCTTTCCCGGCCACGGGTCAAGGGTGAGGAGTACCGCTTCACCAGCCTGAAAAATGACAAGCCGCGCACGGTACAGCCCGCGCCCTTCGTGATGCAGATATTGAAGCGCCAGCGGCGCAGACAGGCCGAACAGCGCATACAGGTCGGCGGCGCATGGGATGATTGCGGCTTCCCCGATCTCGTATTCACCAGCGAGACGGGGAAATACCTGAATTATACGATTGTGCTTCGCCATCTGAAAAAGGCGTTGGAGGCCGCCGGACTTCCTGAAAAGCGGTTCCACGATCTGCGCCACACATACGCCGTTTCCTCGCTCCAGGCGGGCGATGATGTGAAAACAGTACAGGAGAACCTCGGCCACCATACCGCCGCTTTCACCCTTGACCAATACGGCCATGTTACCGAATCCATGCGGCAAGCCTCGGCGCAGAGGATGGAGGCATTCATAAACGGGCTGAATATGTGATATGTGTGAATCGTGAAATGCGTGAATCGCGTGAAAAAAGGGGTGGTTTAGGGGTAGTAAAAACCTGTTAGGGGTAAAATTAGGGGTAAACCACCCATTTCAAGGCATAAGAAAGGCCCGAAAACGCTGTGTTTACGGGCTTTTTTGAGTGGTGCGGTCGACGGGACTTGAACCCGTACGGTCTCCCACACGCCCCTCAAACGTGCGCGTATGCCTATTCCGCCACGACCGCGTGACACAGGTATTATACACAACCGGGTCGGGATTGTCAAGCTAAATTTGCGTTCACTGGGCTGTGTACGCCCGCTGACGCCGGTTCCGTTCGCCATAGTGATTGCAACCCGTCCTCGGATGCGGTATAATGGAGGCGCATTCAACGACGAATGATGGGGAGGTTTCGTCCATGTCCATCTGGCTGATACTGCTGGTCATATTCGCCGTGCTGACCTTCATGGCGCATCCGAGCCTTCACTATAAAAAATGCCTTCGCTGGCGGAACGAGCGCTTTGCCCACCGGGGGCTGCACGACATCAGGAAGGGCGTGGTGGAAAACACGCTGCCCGCGTTCATCGCCGCCTGCGACGCGGGCTATGGGATGGAGTTGGACATCCGCTTCACCAGGGACATGCAGGTGGTGGTGTTCCACGACGACGACCTGCTGCGCATGGCGGGGGACGCCCGCAAAGTGCGGCAGCTGACGCTGGCGGAATTGAAGGCCATTCCCCTGGGCGGCATCGACGAGGCCCGCGTTCCCACGCTTCGGGAGGTGCTGGACGCGGTGGACGGCAGGACGCCCCTGCTGATCGAGCTGAAGAGCGGTCCCGGCAACGCGAAGCTGTGCCGGGCGCTGATGGACCACCTGGAGGGATATAAAGGGGAGTTCCTGGTGGAATCCTTCAACCCGCTGATCGTGGCCTGGTTCCGCTTCCACGCGCCGGAGATCGTGCGTGGGCAGCTGGTGGGGCCGCTGCAGAGCTACCGACCCACCGTGAACGGCATCGCCGCCTTCTTCATGGCTGGGCTGCTGGCCAACTTCGTCTCCCGGCCCGACTTCGTGGCCTACGACGCCAACGCCCGGCGCTTCTTCAGCCCCCACTTCCAGCGCTTCATGTTCCGAACGCCCATGGCAGCCTGGACCGTGCGCGATCCGGCTTTGGCCGAACTGATCCAAAAGCGCGGGGAGATCAGCATCTTCGAGGGCAACGGCAGACTCTGATAAAAATGAAGATCCTTCGCTTCGCCCAGGATGACACGTTTACCCACAACGATCATTCTGAGTGAAGTGAAGGATCCTTTTTACCTTTATTTGTTTTACCGGACCTCGTCCGCCGCGCCGTGGTCATAGTAGATGCCGATCAGCGTCTTGCCGTCGACCACACCCGTCTTTTCCAGGCTGTAGGCCTCCTGGAGCGACTTCACGGCGGACTCGGTCCTGGGGCCGAAGCTGCCGTCAGCCTTGCCGCCGAGGAACCAGCGAGAGATCAGGCTCTGCTGGATACGCCTGACCGGCGCGCCCTTCGAGCCCACCTGGGCGCCGTAGCCGTACCAGCTCATGATGTTTCCCACAAATGCGTCCAGCGCGTCGCTGCCCGCCAGCCGGGGCGCCTTCTTCCAGAAGCGCCCGTTGCCCCGAAGGGTAACGGTGTCCCCGGGGGCGTTCGTCAGGGTGAGGCTGGCAACGTTGTCCCTGTCCGAAAGCTGCCTGGCCGTCAGGGCGACTGTGCAGGCGTAGCCCTCGGCGCTCATGCCGCCGCCGGCGTATTCGCCGTGGCGCTTGAAGCTCTGGCAGGCGCTGACCAGCACGTCCGCGTCGTTCGGGTCGGTCACAAAGCGGATCACGCCGCCGGAGGCCGACTGGATGGCGTCGATCCACTGGTCCAAGCAGTCGGTGATCTCCGGGATCAGGCCCTTTTCGCTGACGGGATAAAAATCATCCCCGTCGATGCCCGCCTCGCACCGGGGGTCGACCACCATATAGGCGTTCAGGGGCTGTCCGTTGGCGGGCTTGTACAGCGGCATGCCGTCGGTCAAATCGACGCCCAGCCGCTGCGCCAGCGCCTGGGCCTGCTCGTAGCCCTTCCCCGCCTCCACGCGGTACAGGCCCGGCCCGTAGATGACGTCGGCCCGGGCCGCAAAGGCCGGCAGCAGCAGGATGACCAATATCAGAAGTATGCTTCGGTTGTGTTTCATGGGTTAAGCTCCTTTTCCGTATTGCGGGGGACATCTGCTTTGACGTGCTGTCCCCCGTTTTCGTTCCAGGGGCATTATACCAGAAAGGAACCGGCGGTTCAAGGCCCTGCCGTGGACGCCGGCGCTACTTCACCCGGACGAACCGCACCTGCGCCGGGTCGAAGGGATAGTCGATGTTGTCGTCGTTGGCGTGGAAGCTGTAGCGCAGCACGCCCTCGGCCCCGTCGCCGTCGATCGCAAAGCCGCTCAGGCGGATGCTGTTGAGCACGATTTCTTCGTCAACCGCAACCTCGTTGGTGACGGACCGGCTGGACGAGGTGGTGTGCACCCGCTTGTTGCCCAGGCGGTATTCGATGTCCATGTCCCGCACGAAAAACGTCAGGTCGTGGATGCTGCCGCCGTCCGGAGACAGCGTAAAGGCGACGTACAGCGCCCCGGCCTGGGACACGTCGGCCGCGCCCAGGTACAGCTTTTCGCCCTCGGCGGGCTCGGACAGCTTCATGCCCGCGGCCTGGACCTGTTCAAAGGTGGGCGGGTCGATGGCCTGCACCACGGTCTCGCCGGTGAGGTTGACCAGCGTCACTTCGGCCTCTGCCCTGAAATCGCCGTCCACGGTGTCCCGGGGCTTTTCACAGTGACCGGTCACCACCATGCGGCAACTGCCGCCGGCGTCGTCGATGGCGAGGTCGTAGACGCCCAGGTCGCTGGCCTCGTCCAGCAGGATGTCCGTACCGCCGCCCGCGTCCAGCAGGATCCAGTGGTCCTCCACGGTGCGGGTCTGGTTGTTGATCCGCCAGGGATCTTGCCCCTCCTGGGGTACCTCCAGCGCCTCGCCGAACAGCGTGGCAAAGCGGATAGCCCTGCCGTTTGGCGAAGCGATGAACGCCAGGAACAGCCGGGTCTGGCGGGTGTCCGGCACGTCGGCATAGCCCAGGTACAGCTTTTCTCCTTCTGCA
>JAZSAA010000056.1:0-2883 GCA_045601625.1 Clostridia bacterium
GGAATCCACCATCATCAGTCATGGCATGCCCTATCCCCAGAACGTGGAAACGGCCATGAACGTGGAGCGTATCGTTCGGGAAAACGGCGCGGTGCCGGCCACCATCGCCATCATCGGTGGCAAGCTGAAGGCCGGGCTGTCCGCCGACGAGATCGAATACCTGGGCAGGAAGGGCTACGACGTGACCAAGGCCTCCCGCCGCGACCTGCCGGTGCTGGTGGCCCGGGGTGAGGACGGCGCGACCACCGTGGCCACCACGATGATCATCGCGGCCATGGCGGGCATTCGGGTATTCGCCACCGGCGGCATCGGCGGCGTGCACCGCGGGGCCGAGGTGACCATGGACATCTCCGCCGACCTGGAGGAGCTGGCCCGCACCCCCGTGCTGGTGGTGTGCGCCGGGGCCAAGTCGATCCTGGACCTGGGGCTGACCCTGGAATACCTGGAGACCAAGGGCGTGCCAGTCATTCGCTACGGCACCGGGGAGCTGCCCGCCTTCTACACCCGCAAAAGCGGCTTCGGCGTGGATTTTCGGCTGGACACCCCCGAGGAGGCCGCCGCGGCCTTCCGGGCCAAGCTGGAGATGGGCCTGGGCGGCGGCATGCTGGTGACGAACCCCATCCCCGAGCAGTACGGCATGGACCCCGACGTGATCAACAAAGCCATCGACGCGGCCGTGGCCGAAGCCAACGCCAAGGGCATCAAGGGCAAGCAGACCACGCCCTTCCTGCTGGCGAAGATCAAGGACATCACCGGCGGCGACAGCCTGGCCAGCAACATCAAGCTGGTGTACAACAACGCCGCCCTCGCCGCGCAGGTGGCCGGGAGGCTGTAAAGCGCATAAAACGATCCTTCGACTCCGCTTCGTTGCACTCGGGATGACAGGCTTTTCGGTGTCATCCTGAGCGCAGGCGCAGCCGGGGTCGAAGGATCGTTCCCTCTGTCGGTGGTAAGCCGGCGACCCAAGGGCCGCCGGCGTTTTTCATGTCGGTCAGTCGATGATTTGCAGCTCCAGGCTCAGGTGCAGCTCCTCGTAGCCGCTGGTGACGTTGCCTTCAGCGTCGTACTTGTAGCGGTAAACGGTCAACTCCATGCTCTGGCCCTCGCCGCAGCGGTCCACGGCGTTCACCAGGTCCTGGCTGGACTTGATCCGCGCGCCGTTTGCCTCGGTGATCACGTCCTTCTCCATCAGGCCGGCCTTGTCCGCGGGGGTGCCGGGCTCCACGGTGTACACCTGCGCGCCGCAGGGGGGAAAGCGCTTCATGGCGTGGTCGGGGCCGTCGATGGAGGTCACGGTGACGCCCATGCGCGGGCGCACCACGCTGCCGTTGTCGATGATCTGGTCGATGTAGCCCTTGACCACGCTGATGGGGATGCAGAAGGTCAGGCCCTCGAAGATGGTCATGTACTTCAGCGTGGGGATGCCCACCATTTCACCCTTCGCGTTCAGCAGCGCGCCGCCGGAGTTGCCGCCGTTGATGGGCGCGTCGGTCTGGATGGTGGTGATGCTATGGCTGAAGTTGTCGGCGTTCACGCCCTCGCGCTCCAGGCCGGAGATGATGCCGGCGGTGACGCTGCCATAGAACACCTCGTCCGCGGTGCCGGGGTTGCCGATGATGATGGCCAGCTCGCCGATGCGCAGGGTATCGGAATCGCCCATGGGGATGGGCTCCGCGCCGCCGGGCGCCTCGCCGCTGAACTTCAGCACGGCGATGTCGGAGCCGTCGTCATAGCCCACCAGCTCCAGGTCGGTCTCGGTGCCGTCCAGCCACAGGGCGGTGTAGGCGTCGGCGTCCTTGACCACGTGGTAGTTGGTCAGCATGTAGCCGCCGGGCTCCTCGCCCTCGATCTTTCGGATGTAGCAGGCCGAGCCGCCGCCGGCGTCGTTGACCTCGGCCACGCGGGTGGCGGGGTCCCAGCTCTCCTGCTTGGTGTTCAGCTGCACGATGGACGGGCGCACCCGCTCGGCGATCTCCGGGATGGGGTTGTTGCTGGAATAGACGATGTCATAGGAGGGATTGCCCTCCGCGCCGTCCTGGGCGGCGGTCTCGGCCACCGCCAGCATGCCCGTAAGCATCAGCGCGGCCAGCAGCAGGGCCAGGCAACGCGCGTAGATGTTGAAGTGTTTCATAGGCGATATCCTCTCTTTCATCGGTCACGGACAAACCGTTCCAATGGCATTATACAACCTCATCGACCGTTTGCCAAGGATGGTAATGGTTTCTTAACCCGCGTCTGTTCAATCGGAACGCGATGAATTGCAGCCGCAACCTCCAGGCCGCCACAATGGCGGCGCAGGCACCGCCGGTAAAACCGGCATCATGCGGCCTGGCCCGCCTCCGGCAGCTTCTTCGGCGCTTCGGCCGCGGGGAGCAGGAATTCAAAGGCGGTCTCCTCGTCGTCGGAGCGCACGGTGATCTCGGAATCGTGCTGCTGCATGATGCGCTGGCAGATGGACAGGCCCAGCCCGGTGCCCTGGCCGGAGGTGTGGGCCTTGTCGGCCTTGTAGAAGCGCTCGAAGATATAGGGCAGGTCGGCCTCGGCGATCTTCGGGCCGTTGTTGGCGATGGTGAAGCGCACGTTTTTGCCCTCGGGCCGGGTGCGCACGGTCAGGCGGCTGCCCTCGCCGTCCATGAACTTGACGGCGTTGTCGATGATGTTGGACACCACCTGGTTGATGCGGTTGGCGTCGGCCATCACGTACAGCGGCTCCGCGGCCAGGTCGGCCTCCACCTCGATGTGCTTTTCATCGATGCGCGGCTCAAAGTTGATCAGGTTGCGGCGCATCAGCTCATTGGCGTCGAAGGGCGCCAGCGCCAGCGGGAACTTGCCCGACTCCAGCCGGGACAGGTCCAGCAGGTCCCGCACCAGCTCGGTCAGCCT
>JAZSAA010000057.1:0-4036 GCA_045601625.1 Clostridia bacterium
CCCCCCCCCCGGACGGGGGGGGGCGGCGGCGGCGCGGCCCCCTCCGCCGCATTGTGCGCGTCGCTCAGCGGCGCATTTCTTTTTTCTTCTTCTTGATCTCGTACATCTTCGCGTCGGCGGCCTGGACGCACTGGTCCAGGGTCCGGGGCGCGCTGTCGTCGGCCTGCACCCGGCCCACGGTCAGGCTCAGCCGGCAGGGCAGGCCCACGGCGTCGCCCTCCAGCGTCCCGTCCAGGGCCTCCGCGAGGTCGTCCTCCCGTATGGAGGCGATCACCAGGAATTCGTCGCCGCCGTAGCGCATCATGAAGTCCCCGGCCCGGCAGGACCGCTTGATCAGGTCGGCGGCGGCGCGGATGGCCGCGTCGCCGATCTCGTGGCCGTAGCGGTCGTTGATGCCCTTCATGTCGTCCATGTCCACAAACAGCACCTGCGCGCCGCCGTCCTCCCGGAGGAAGGTCTCGTAGGTCTGGCTGGCGAAGCGCTCGTAGCCGAAGCGGTTGTACATGCCGGTCAGGGCGTCGTGGACGTACAGGTTGTCCAGCACGTCGTTCAGCTGCCGCAGCAGGCCCTTCTTGCGCACGTTTTCAATGGCGATCTCCAGGAAGCTGAATATGCTCTCATGCAGGTTCAGCTTCGCCGCCTGGCTGATGCCGTTCATCACCGTGTAGCCGATGGAATAGGTGTTGGAGTGCAGCGGGTAGAAGATCAGGAAGCGCTCGTCGTCCATGATCCTGCCGGGCAGCAGGTAGCGGGTGGGGAAGCGTGCGTAGACGTGGCCCGCGTCCGCCGCCGCGCCGGAGCTGCCGCAGGCGGCCAGTATCATCTCCCTGCCGAAGCGCTCGGAATCGGCGCGCCACTGCTTTTTATCGTAGTTGTCGAAGTAATAGTCGTTGATGCACAGGTAGATGTTTTCGCAGCCGAATATGGCCTGGTTGCGTTCCACGATGTCCATCAGCTCCGGCAGGTCGGCGGCGTCGAACATCTCCTCGGCCAGCTGCTCCTGGAGGACGAAGAAGTCCTTCAGCGTGCGGGTCTGCTGGAAGTACTTGTCCCGGAACACGTCAATGCGCGTGTCGTCCGGGCAGCCGCAGGATTCCGAGCGGATGACGTCGTAGTCGAAGGGGATGAAATCCCGCGTCTCGACGCCCTTGATCCGGTTGAGCAGGCATTCCATGGCGCTGTAGTTCATCGCGGAATAATCCCGGCTCACGGTGGACAGGCGGGGCCGCGACAGCTCAGCGCTGGTGATGTTATCGAAGCCCACCACGCGCACGTCGTCGGGCACGCTGACGCCGTGCCGCTGCAGCCCCTCGATCAGGCCGAGGGCCATCTCGTCGTTGGCGCAGACGAAGGCGTCGGGCAGGGGCAGCCCCCGCTGGTGCCAGCGCTCCGCCACCCGGCGGCCGTCGCTGGTGCGCCAGGTACAGGAGATGACCTCTACGTCGGACGAGGCCAGTCCCGCGTCGCGGCAGGCGTCGTGAAAGCCCTCGAGGCGCTGCTGGGCCTCGGGGGAGCCGTTCTCCAGTATGCCGGTCAGGTAGACCAGGCTGCGCGCGCCGTGTTCGTCGATCAGGTGCCGCACGATGTCGCGCTGGGCCTGGCGGTTGTCGATGCCCAGCACCGCGCAGCCCTCGATGGGGCAGTCGATGCTTACCGCGGGGATGCCGCACTGGGCCACCCGCCTGGCGATGGTGTCGCGCACGGGCCCCAGCACGATCTGGTTGCCCTGTATCAGCAGGCCGTCAAACTGGTCCAGGTCCGCCAGGTCGAATATGGCGTACTCGCTGTGGTCCCTGGCGTTGTTGATGTCCTTGCCGAAGCAGTCGAATATGCACAGGCTGACCTCCTCGTGGTCGTCCACGAAGCGCTTCAGGCCGTGCAGCGTGCTTTCCACCAGATCGTAGTTCCAGTCCACCGTGAAAAACGCGATCCGATATCTGTCCATACCCATGCTCCTGTTCTCGATACGCGCATTACATCCCATATACTATAATAATACATAATTGTCGGATATTCAAGGGTTATTGAAAATAAAACCAGTTCCGGGCCGATTTCGACTTCCTTCCCGGGGATATGGACAAATACTTCCCCCAATGGTATAATATATCATTGGAATATGGGGCTGATTGAAGCAACAACGACCCTTTCGGGAGGTATCGGATATGGGCAAGGAGGCTCAAAACGCCGTCGCGGCCCCGGCGAAGAAGGGCTTTTACCGCGAACTGATCCAACTGGCGCTGCCCATCGCGCTGCAAAACTTCCTGCTGGCGGCGGTGAGCGCGTCGGACACGCTGATGCTGGACAGCCTGAGCCAGACCGCCATGACGGCGGTGTCGCTGGCGTCGCTGGTGGCCTTCATCCAGAATATGCTGATGACGGTCATCACCAGCGCGGGCACCATACTCGGCTCCCAGTACTACGGCAAGGAAGACATGGACGCAGTAAAGACGCTGAAGAACATCATGCTGCGCCGGGGCCTGGTCTGCGGGCTGCTGTTCTGCGGGGTGTGCGTCGCCATCCCCGAGCCCATCATGGATATATTCACCGACGATCCCGACCTGATCGCCGCCGGGGTGCAGTACCTGCGGTTCGCGTCGATTTCGTACCTGCTGACGGGCGTCTCCCAGGTGTACCTGGCGATGATGAAGATCATCAAGCGGGCGGGCACCAGCACCGCCATCAGCGCGACGGCCGTGGTGCTGAACATCGGGCTGAACTGGGCGATGATCTTCGGCCTGGGCCCGATTCCCGCCATGGGCGTGGCCGGCGCGGCGCTCTCCACCGCCATCGCAAGGGTCGTCGAGCTGACGCTGGCGCTGGTGTTCTCCCACCGGTCGGGGGTTTTCTCGCAGCCCGTTCAAAGGGTGCGGGAGCACAACCACGTGCTGGCAAGGGACTTTATGAAGGTGTCCATGCCCCTGCTGGGCGGCATCTTCGTATGGGGCGTGGGCTTCACGGTGTACCGGATCATCACCGGCCACATGGGCCCGGACGTGGCCGCCGCGAGCTCCGTGGCCTCGATGCTGCGCGACCTGATGCTGAGCACCTGCACCGGCACCAGCGCCGCCGCCGGCATACTGGTGGGCAACGCGCTGGGCGCGGGCGATTTGAAGCGGGGCCGGGAATACGGCGAGCGCCTGCTGCGCATATCGCTGGTGATCGGCCTGATCAACTGTGCGATCGTGCTGGCGCTGACGCCGCTGCTGCCCCGGGTGGTGCACCTGAACGACGTGGCCAAGGGCTACCTGACCTCCATGCTGTTCGTCATCGCCGTGTACATGATCGCCACCGCCGCCACCAATGTGGTCATCAACGGCATCTTCGCCGCCGGCGGCGACACCCTGTTCAACATGTATTCGCTGGCCGTGTGCATGTGGGGCATCGCCATACCGCTGACCCTGCTGGGCGCGTTCGTGTTCCACTGGCCGGTGGTGGTGGTCTACGCCTGCACCTGCGTGGACGAGGTGGGCAAGATCCCCTGGGTGCTGGCCCACTTCCGGAAGTACAAGTGGGTCCGCAACCTGACCCGCCAGGACGTGTGCGACCACAACACCGCGGATATTGCCGAGTACGCGGGAAAGTTGAAGAATACCTTCGTGGGGCAGAGGTAATACTAATCTCAACCTAAACCCATACAATCCTGCGGTGCCTTTTTCGCCATACCAGCGTTGAAGCCCCTTGACTTGCCGCCAGCAAGCCTGCGGGCCTTCGCCTTGGTATGACGAAAAATGCCCTCGCATGCTTGTACATATTTAGATTGAGATTAGACAGTATAAAAGATTCATCGGCTGCGGCTTCGCCTTCGCTCAGGATGACACCGGTACGCTTGTCATCCCGAGCGGCCCCGCGAAGCGGCGCAGTCGAAGGATCTTTTTTGTGTGCCTGTATTGGGGGAAAATTCTGATTTGTCGCGCTGCGACAAATCAGAATTCAGTATTTAGCATTTAGTATTTAGTGGTTAGTGGAGGAGGAAATCCTTGCGGATTTCTTTTGATTTAAGGACCAAGAAACGTTGTAATCTCTGCCGTTTCCCTAT
>JAZSAA010000058.1:0-2525 GCA_045601625.1 Clostridia bacterium
CGATATTCCCTATGTCAACTACCACCGCCACACCTGCTACAGCAACGTGATGCTGACGGACAGCGTGGTGTCGAACGAGGACTACGCCAGGCGCGCCGTGGAGCTGGGGCATACCGTCCTGTCCTCCTGTGTGCATGGCACACAGGGCAACTACTGGCAGTGTTCGGAGCTGGCGAAGCAGTATGGCCTCCGCTGGCGGTATGTCAGCGAAGCGTACTTCGTGAAGGATCGGCGCGAGAAGGACAATGCCAACTGCCATCTGATCCTGGCGGCCAAAACCCGCAAGGGCATCGGCGATCTGAACTTCGCGCTGTCCGAGGCGAATATCAGCGGCTACTACTATCGCCCGCGGGTGGACCTGGAGCTGCTGATGGCGCTCGACCCCAGGGACGTGTTCGTCACAACGGCCTGCGTCGGCGGCGTGTACAAGTACGGCTGGGAGGAGGCCGAAAAGTTGATCCTCCGAATGGCGAGCCACTTCCGGGACAGCTTCATGCTGGAGGTGCAGTATCACGACACCGACAAGCAGCGGGAGGTCAATCGATTCCTGCTGGGGTTGTACCGCAAGCACGGCATCCCGCTGATCATGGGCACGGACAGCCACTTCATCTACCCGGAGGATACCGCGCTGCGGGATCAGCGACTGGAGGCCAACCGCATCCGCTATGAGGACGAGGGCGATTGGTACATGGACTACCCCTCCAGCGCGGAGGCATACCGGCGCTTTCAGAAGCAGGGCGTGCTGTCCGACGCGCAGATTCGGGAGGCGATGGAAAACACAGGCGTCTTCCTGACCTTTGAGGATGTGGAGTTCGACAAGTCGAAGAAGCTGCCGACGATCTATCCCGATCTGACCCAGGAGGAGCGCAATCAGATGTACCTGTCGCTGGTCAGCGAGGCGTTTGAAGCCCAGACTTCCGACATGACCGCGGAGGCGAAAGACGTTCGCGCCGCAGGGGTGGAATACGAGACAAACGTGGTGACCTCCACCAACATGAGCGACTACTTCCTGCTGGATCACGAGATCGTGCGTCGCGCCGTGGAGAAGGGCGGCATCATCACGAAGACCGGGCGTGGCAGCGCGCCGAGCTACTACACGAATTCACTGCTGGGATTGTCGTCCATAGATCGCTTTGCCATTCCCGTGGAAATGTTCCCGGACCGCTTCATATCGGCGGACAGGATCCTGTCGGGCAGCCTGCCGGACATCGACATGAACATCGCCAACCGAGAGGCCTTCGAGGAAGCCCAGGCCGAGGTCGTCGGCGAATGGCGCAGCGCGCCTATGGTGGCCTTCGGCACGCTGAAACGGCTGTCGGCGTGGAAGATGTTCTGCCGGGCGGCGAACCTGTCCTTCGACATCGCCAACGAGGCGGGCAACCAGCTGAAGGCCTACGAACAGGCGGTCAGGTTCGCCGAGGAGGATGAGGAAGTCGTATTGGCGGACTTTGTGCCCGCGCAGTACCGCGAGTTGGTAGAGGCCAGCGAGCAGTACATGGGCGTGATCGACTCCATATCCCCGCATCCGTGCGCTTATCTGCTGTGCCGGGAGGACATACGACGGGAAATCGGCATCATCCGCCTGAACAGCAAGGGCGGGAAGAAGAAGACGGTGTATGCCGCTTTCATCGACGGCGCGACGGCGGAGCAGTTCGGATACCTCAAAAATGACCTTCTGCTGGTCGAGGTCGTCAAGACCAACCATGAGGCATTCCGCCGCATCGGCATGGAGCAGCCGGATGTGAACGCGCTTCTGAGGCTCGTCGCCAACGATCGGGAGACCTGGCGCATGTACGCGGACGGCCTGACGATGGGCCTGAACCAGGTGGAACAGCCCAAGACCCGGGAGAAGGTCATGCAGTACAAGCCGAGGAACATCACGGAGCTGGCGGCCTTCCTGGCGGGGGTGCGGCCGCCCTTCAAGTCCATGCTGCCGGTATTCCTTGCCAGGAAGCACTTTGACTACGGCATTCCAGCCTTCGACCGGCTGATCCAGACCCGGGAGATGACCTCCAGCTTCATACTGTTCCAGGAGCAGCTGATGAAGACGCTCCAGCACGCGGGATTCACCGCACCGGAATCCTATGCCGCCATCAAGGCCATCGGCAAGAAGCACCCGGAGAAGGTGCTGCCGCTGAAGCAGCGCTTTCTGGAAGCCTTTGCCGCAAAAAGCGATATGGCTTCCGCCGAAAAGGTGTGGAGGATCATAGAGGACGCTACGAGCTATGGTTTCAATAGTTCGCATGCTGTCTGCGTCGCCCTGGATTCCCTCTACGGCGCGTGGCTGAAGGCGCACTATCCCCTGGAATACTACACGACGCTGCTCTCCGGCTACGCGGCGAAGGGCGACAAGGATCGCATCGCGCTGGTCAAGGAGGAGATGCAGCGGGGCTTCGGAATCCGCGTGGTGCCCTGCAAATTCCGGCAGGACAACCGCGATTTCTACATCGACCACGCCGGGAACACGATCTCGGACGCATAGAGCTCGGTCAAGCACGTCAGCCGCAAGGTGGCGGACGCGCTGT
>JAZSAA010000059.1:0-2850 GCA_045601625.1 Clostridia bacterium
GCGACACGAAGTTAGTCCTTTAGGGCGACACGAAGTTAGTCCTTTAGGGCCGCTACAACTCGTACAATATCGAAATGTTCGCGGCAGCCGCCATTCCTGTTCCCTGTTCCCTGTTCCCTGTTCCCTCGTCTCCCCGACAAATCAGTATTTGCCCACGACCGTTACGTTTTTTATCGTTATCCGAGCCGCCAAACCAACTCACGCCGTCTTCCGCACGGCCAGCTTGTCGGAGATCATCGCGATGAATTCGCCGTTGGTGGGTTTGTCCTCCCTGGCGAAGACGCGGTGGCCGTACATCTGGTTGACCGCCTCCAGGCGGCCGCGACTCCAGGCCACCTCAATGGCATGGCGCATGGCCCGCTCCACCTTGCTGGCGGAGGTATCGAACTTTCGGGCGATGCCGGGGTACAGCTCCTTGGTGATGCGGTTGATCACATCGTGGTTCTCCAGCACCATGTGCACCGCCTCCCGCAGGTATTGATAGCCCTTGATGTGGGCGGGAATGCCCAGGGTGAGGAAGAGGTTCGTGATCTGCTCGTCCACGCTCTCCTCCCCTGTCTCAGGGACGGCGGCGACGGTCTGGGACTGGTCCCCGGCAATTTCCACGATGCGCGCATACAGAAGGTTCATGTCGAAGGGCTTCACCATGTAGTAGCTGGCCCCCAGCCGTATGGCCCGCATGATAAAGTCGTCCCTGGCCAGCCCGGTCAGCACGATCACCCGGGGACGCAGCGCCGCATCCATTCCGTTCAGCGCCTCCAGCGTCATAAAGCCGTCCCGCCGCGGCATGATGATGTCCATCACCAGTATGTCCGGCCCGTATTGGCGCACACAGTCAGGGATCTCCTCCCCGTCTGAGACCGCCGCCACCACCTCGATGTCGGGCTTCCTGGAAAGGTAGTCCGTCAAAGCCCTCAGTATGTTCAGATTGTCATCCGCCAGCATCACACGTATCCTGTCCATATCTGTCTTCCTTTCGTCATTTGAGTTGGAAGTATATATGCGGGTGGATGACAGGATATGATAAAATACTGATTTGTCGCGGCGCGACAAATCAGTATTCAATTAGGAATTAGGAATGAGGAATTAGGAATGATGGTGCAAATCCCTCCGGGATTTGTTTTGATCTAAAATGCCGGAAGCGCATTTGGCTGGAAACTCCGTTGTAGTTACGGCGTCTTTGACTGCATTTCTGCGTTGATTTCCCTTGACTTAGCGTCCGGGGGTCTACCGACCCGTTCTCGCTAAAAACAGTCCGCTGGACTGTTTTTCGGGCGCTCGAACCCACTAAGCCTGCGGAAAATCGCCTTGCGACGCGCAGCTAGTCCTTTAGGGAAATGCAGGCAAATCCACTCGAAACTGCACATGCCTCATCCTCAATTGATTTCCGGCGTGTGTGCGATATCCTCATCACGGATAGTAACAGCGGTAATAAGGAACGCAGCTATACAGCTGATGATCAGCCCGATGACATAACAGGCGATCGACACGACTGCGCCTCTGGGGCCTTCAGTCATCACGAATACCCCCAGAATGCCTGAGGGGCCCCAGGTAGTGGAGGCAACCTCCATCAGCATAACGAAGGCTCCGCCGAATCCTGCGCCAATCCCGGCGGTAATAAAGGGCTTGCCCATGGGCAGCGTTACGCCATAGATCAGCGGTTCGCCCACGCCAAGCACGGCAGCCGGAAGCGCGCCATTGATGATTCTGCATACTTGCATATTCCCAATTCGCCTTGCCTTGAAGGCGATGGCCAGCGCCGCGCCGACCTGGCCGGCGCCCGCCATTGCCAGCGCCGGATAGAGCGTTACATATCCAAATGTTTCGAGTTGCACGGTATACAGCGCGATCAGGCCATGGTGCATGCCTGTGGCAACCATGGGAAGGAACAGCAGCGCGCCCAGAAACCCTGAAACCATGCGGACGAACGGATTGGGACTGACAGCTATCGCTCCGACAACCCGGCACATGCCCATCGAGACCAGCCCAGTCGCGGGCATTACCACAAAAACATAAGGAACCAGCGTGGCGAAAAGCGTCAATATCGGTGAAACGACTACGTCGAGCGCGTCTGGTATGCGCCTGCGGATCGCCGCTTCAATTTTGCACATCAACCATACGCCGACGACAGCTGCCAGGACGCCGCCCCGACCGGAACGCAGTATGGCGTTCAAAGGCTGCGCCTCGTTGTATAGCCCCACGATGGCCGACAATGTATTCACGCTTTCCAGCGTCGTGAACATGCCAACCATGCCGCCCAGGATGGGGGTGCCGCCGAATACTTCCGCTGTTCGATATCCGGCCCAGCCCGTGAGATAGGCCATGAAGGCGGCGTTGATGCCGGTCAGCAGGCTGTAGGCCACTGAGAGCGTCTTGTTTTCCGTGTAGCCCGGAACTGCCTGCGAGATCAGAGATGCCACGCCGGCGCAGATGCCGGCAGCGATCACGCCCGGAATCAGCGGCGCGAATATCTGCCCGAAGGTTCTCAAAACCGCTTTTAATCTGAATTGAACACCGGCCTTGGGCTTGATCGCTTCTTCGGGTTTTTCCGAAACGGGTTGTGACTCCGGAACAGCGGAAGGTATTCCGAGCGTTCTGAAGACATCTATACATTTTCGGCTCTTGCCGGGGCCGACAACGACCTCCAAATAACCCTGCTGATTATGGGTAACGGAAAGAACGCCATCCAGCGCTCGCAGGTCGTCGTCCCTTACGGCTGCGTCCCTGTTGACGCGGATGCGCACACGGGTCATGCAGTTGATGGCAGAGGCGATGTTCTCCGTGCCCCCAACGCATTCAATAATGCCATTTGCCAATTCTTCATAAATCATAGTCGATACATATTCATTT
>JAZSAA010000060.1:0-4187 GCA_045601625.1 Clostridia bacterium
GGGGAAGATCATCTGGCCCAGGTTGTCCAGCGATTCGTGGGCGATGGAGGCCATGCGCTCGGCCATCTGCCGGTCCCGGGGGGTGCAGGTGGGGGATTTGAACATCAGCGTGTCGGAGATGATGGCGCAGGTGATCAGCCCTGCCATGCGCGCTGTGGGCATCAGGCCCCGTTCCATGAACATGCCGGCGATGATCGTGGCGGTGCTGCCCACGGGCTCGTTGCGCATGTAGATGGGGTTGCCGGTCTGCACGTCGGCCAGGCGGTGGTGGTCGATGATCTCCAGGATCTCGGCCTGCTCCAGCCCGGGCACGGACTGGGCCACCTCGTTGTGGTCCACCAGCACCACCCGCTTGCGCCGGGGCTTGAGCAGGTGGATGCGGCTGAGCATGCCCACCACGCGGTTGTCGTCGTCCACCACGGGGAAGGCCCGGTGCTTGTTGTCCTGGGCCATCTGGCGCACGTCGTCCACGAAGTCGGTCAGCCGCGCCGGGCACAGCTCGTCGGTGCGGCACACCCGCCACACCGGCACCGACTGGAAGATCATCCGGGCGGCGCGGTAGGGCTCCTGGGGGGTGGAGATGACCAGGCTGCTCAGGGGCAGCTCCCGGGCCTCCTCGGGCACGGCGGCCTGGCACACCACCACGCAGGGCACCTTCGCCTTCAGGGCGTCCAGGATCACGTCGGGCTGGTTGCCGCAGATCAGCACCGTGTCGGGGGAGAGGTTGATGGCCTCCTCGCCGTTGGCGGGCAGGGCGATGGTCACCCGGCCGGACACGCTGTTGGTGGGGATCTGGGCGTCCAGCACGATGCTGCCCTCCAGCGCGCTGACCAGGTTGAAAACGGGGATGTCCTCGATGATCGGGTGCAGCACCGAGCGCATGTCCTGGGCGGCGATGGTGTTGGTGGACAGCATGCCGAACAGCGTGCCGTCGTCCTCCACCACCGGCAGGGCCACGGTGTTCTCGTCCCGGTGCAGCAGCTGCCAGGCCCGGTCCACCGTGGCGGCCCGGTTCAGCGCCGGGGGCGTGTCGTAGTTCAGGTCGCTGACCTGGGTGCGCAGGTCGTGGATCAGCACGGGGGGCTCGAAGCCGAAGCGGTCCAGTACCAGCTGGGTCTCGTCGCTGATGCGCCCCAGCCGTGCGGCCACGTATTCCCGGTCGCCCAGCGCCGTGCGCAGCTGGGCGTAGGCCATGGCCGAGACGATGGAGTCGGTGTCGGGGTTGCGGTGGCCTGTGACATAGATGGGTTCCATGGCGTTACCTCCTGTGTCCGTATGCTGCCATTATAACACATTTTCCGGCGAGGGAGAAGGGGCAGCCGGGAATATTCTCCGGCGAATTCCCGGACGCCGCTCGGCTTGAAATAGGGCGATAATGTGCGTCAATTGCTGCAATGAGTCCATTTGTTTTGATATACGGATTAACAAACCGAAGTCTTTTAACCGAAAACGAGACGGACGAAGGGGCGGGCGGGCCGGCCGCTTTGGGAAAGAAGCCGGCTCCGCGGACAGGCGCCGGAGAATGGGCGGCGATGAATTGTTAAGTAGACCGAAGTCGTTTGTTAAATGGACTCTTGCCCAGGGGAAATGGGGATTATGACTGTATTGTGACACCTGAGAACGGCCGCCTGTGACAGCCCCGGAACGGAAAGGTCAGAAGGCCGTCAGGGGTCGATCCAGCAGAAAATACAGACCGAAGTCTGTATTGAAATACCGTAAATTTTATTATAGGGTCCCTGAAAAAAGGCATGTTTTCGCCTTGTTTAGGGAGCGGGCATTGCCTCATCCCTTGAACAGCTTCGGCCGCAGCTTCCTGATATACACCACCGCCATGATGTCCAGCAGGCGGTCGTACAGCACCAGCGTGACGTTGGCCAGCAGTATGAACACCGCCAGCATGGCCCGGCTCATTTCTTTGTATTCAGCGATGACCTGGTCCATGCGGAAGACGAAGAAGATCAGCGCCGCCATCGCCCCCGCGCAGAGGTTCCACAGCAGCAGCTTCACCGGCAGGCCCTTCCAGCCCGGCAGCCTGGCGTCCAGGGTCCACTTCATCGGGGGATACCAGCCCAGGAAGGCGAACAGCAGCGCCGCCTCCTTGTCCGCGCACAGCATCAGGCTCAGGGCGCTGATGGCCAGCCAGGCTCCCAGGGCCATGCGCCGCCCGCCCTCCGCCAGCACCGGGATCAGCAGCAGCCCCGCCAGCGCGGGACCCACGAAGGTGGCTGCGGGGATTACGCCGCCCATCAGCAGTATGGCCGTCGCCAGCGCCACCATCATGCCGCTGACGGCGACGCGGCGGGTTTGCTTGTTCATGGGGTTCACCTCCGTTGGGGCAGATTGTTTCAATGGCGGCGCGGGCGCCGCCGCTACAGGGGGGGTGCGGCAGGCTGTGAAGCGGCGGCCCCTGGGCCACCATGGTTATTTCCCGTACAGCTGGTACAGCAGCCAGCGCACCGCCCGGCAGGGCAGCAGGCTGTCCAGCAGCACCAGAAATTTGTAGGAAAGGCCGATGGCGTAGTACGGCTTGACCCGGCCCGGCATCAAGGCCACCTTCGCGATGGTCTTCGCGGCGGCCTCGGGGGCCATGCCGTTCTGCTCGTCCTTCTCCATCTTCGCCACCGAGGCGCTGATGCGCCCGCCGTATTCGTCGTCCCCGGCGACGCTCTTCTTCCGGGCGGCGGTGAAGCCGGTGCGGATGTCGCCGGGCATCACGCTGGTCACCTGGATGCCGTAGGGGGCGACCTCGTTGTACAGCGCCATGGTCAGCGAGCGCACCGCGGCCTTGGAGATGGAATACCACGCCTGGAAGGGGATGGCGAACACCCCCGCCACGCTGCTGATGTTCACGATGCGGCCCGACCCGGCCCTTCGCATGTGGGGCAGCACGGCGCGAATGGCGTTGTCCATGCCGAACAGGTTGACCTCCATCAGACGGTGGGCGTCGGCGGGGTCGGTGAATTCCATCGCCCCGGAGATGCCGAAGCCGGCGTTATTGATCAGCAGGTCGATGCGCCCTTCTTTATCATACACCGCGTCCGTCGCGGCCTTCACCGCCGCGTCGTCGGTCACGTCCACGGCCATGTGCCAGGGGTCGTCCGGGACGGGGCGTCGGCTGAATTCGTACACCGTGCAGCCCCGCTGCCGCAGCAATTCGACCGTGGCCCTGCCGATGCCGCTGGTGCCGCCGGTGAGTATGACGACTTTGTTCATATTATAGTGCCTCCGTTGGTTGTGGCTGTCGGTCCCTTCCATTATACACGAAACCGGGGCGAATGTGAACCGGCATTTGTCATTATTTAGTCAAGTTTTCTACGCACGGATACGCGATTGTGATGCTATACTGGTATTTGAATAAGTATGCTTGGGGGCAGAGTTCCCTGCCCCGTTGACAGGATATGGAACCGCCGCGGCGCGCTTTGCGTCCAAAGGCGGACAGACCACAGGCAGGCATCGGTTCTTTCCCGGTTCCAAAACCCGCCTGCCCGACCCGGAGGTGTGCCTATGAACTTCTTTCAGTCATTCTTTCAAAACGCCTTCAGCGGCGTGTCGAACCTGGTGGTCTACGCGGCCATCGTGGCGCTGTTCGTGGTGGGCCTGGTGCGGTGCATCGCGCCGGTGGTGCACACCCGCAACACCCTGCGCCGGGCCATCCGCAGCATCCGCTCGGAGGGGGACAAGAAGTACGCCTGGCAGCAGGACGACTTCCTGGGCAAGGGCACGCTGTACCCCCACTGGAGCGAGTACCTGAACAACCTGTTCTTTGCCGACGGCGTCTACCACAACGCCAGCAACGTGGAGGACTACATCAACGAGGAGACCGTCATGTACGGCCCCGGCCGGGCGTCCTTCGCCGAATCGCTGCCGGGGCTGATGACCTCGCTGGGCTTCCTGGGCACGCTGATCGGCCTGGCCCAGGGCCTCTCCGGCTTCAACATGACCGATTCCGCCGCGGTGCAGCAGTCCATCGTCACGCTGATCCCCGGCATGCGCTACGCCTTCACCACGTCCATATTCGGCGTGGTGGGCAGCGTGCTGTTTACGCTGATCACCCGGGCGGTGTACGGCTCCAGCGAGCACACGCTGAAGGCGTTCTACGGGGCCATGAGCCGCCACGCCGGCGTGCTGAGCGTGGACCCGATGACCCAGATCGCCATCTACCAGCAGGAGCAGACCGCCCTGATCCA
>JAZSAA010000061.1:0-2091 GCA_045601625.1 Clostridia bacterium
GGCGGACGCCGGCGGCATCGGAGGCGGTGAGCGTCGCCTGGCTGTGGCCCAGGACGCCCGTCACCGACAGCGACAGGTCGAAGGGGCGGTAGATGAACAGCGCCTCCGGGGCGACCTTCAGGTATTGGCACAGCCGGTTCAGCGTGTCGAACTGTATGCCCTTCGCGGCGCGGCCCGTCAACGCGGTCAGGGTAGTGCGGGAGATGCCGGTGTCCCGGGCGACCCGCGTCAGGGTCAGCCGGCGTTCGGCCAGCAGCACGGAGAGGTTCGGGATCAGCATGGGGGCCTCCTTTGGAACGGTAGGGGAAGGGGACGGTGGCGGCGCGGGCGCCGCTACAGGGGAGGGCGCCGGGTGGTATGGGTTGATTGTACAATGGTCTGTACAAAATGTCAAGGGTGGTTGACAAATTGGATGAATATAAGTATAATCGGAATGTCCAGACTATTGGACAAAATTAAGCGAATATTGGACGGGAGGCGGTATGATGGACGCGCGGGAAAGCCTGTACGCGGCGCGGCGGTCGAGGGCGCAGCTGGAGGCGCTGCTGGAGAAGCGCAGCTGGTACAGGCAGCTGGAGGACTGTCGCAGCGGGGGCGGGTCGGAGGCGCTGGAGCGCCTGCAGCGGGAGGTGGACCGGCGCATCGACGCCCTGGCGGAGCAGGAGCTGGCGGCGATGCGGCGCATCGACGCGCTGGACAACCCGGGCCAGCGGGAGGTGCTGGCCTGCCGGTACCTGAACGGCTGGACGTGGAAGGAGATCGCCCGGCGGATGCGCTATAGCCAGGATTACGTCAAGCACGTCCACGCCCGGGCGTTGAAGGCCATGGAGGCGGCCGCCGAAGGGGCGCGGGACGACGAAACGGACGAAGATTAGCGGGAAGGGCTGCCGTTTTCGTCAAATATCGGGGGTTTTTGGAAAGAGGACACGAAAAGACACTTTTGGCGTGATATTATTATAGCGGGACGTGAATGCGCAGGAACGCGGCGGACGGCGACGGGCCGGCCGTCGCGCGGGTCGGCGACATCCGCAGGATGGCGCTGACAATCATTTGGAGGGAACGGCATTCGCGGCGAGAGGAGGCGGGTCGGTATCGACAGGGAAGCAATCAACTGGGCGGCCATCCGGGCGGAGTACCTGGCCGGGGGCATCGGCCAGAAAGCGCTGGCCGAGAAGCACGGCGTGAAGCCGGGGACGCTGATCAAGCGCGCCCGGGCGGAGGGCTGGGCGGCGGCGCGGGAGGGTCGCGGGGCAAAGCGGCCGGCGGGAAGCGCGGGGGACGACGTGCAGGTCGCCCGGCGGACGCGCAAGGCGCTGCTTTTGATGCTGGAGCGAACGGCGGCCTCCGCGCCCGGCGACGCCACCGAGGTCAAGACCACGGAGGAGGGCGGCGCGGTGAAGCTGCTGAAGCTGCGGGACCTGACGGCGGCGTACAAGGAGCTGGCGGGCGACCTGCCCGCGGAGACGGCGGGCGGGGAGAGCAGGGTCGTCGTTGATTTATGAGGTCGGCTGCCCCGCGGCCACAAGGGCCGCGTCGCAGCTACGCGGGCCGGTGTCCTGCGGAACCGGCAGCCGCTACTCGTCGCTGCGCTCCTCGCTCCCGAGGTGGTGATTCAACATGAATGATGTTCTTCTTTCCTCGCTGATCGGGCCGGCCTGGCGGGAGGTGGCGCGGGACGTGTTCCTCCACGGGCACACCCACTACAACCTCTCCGGCGGGCGCGGGTCGTTGAAGTCGAGCACCGTCTCGCTGCTGGTGCCGCTGCTGCTGGCGCTGCATCCGGACGCCCACGCGCTGGTGCTGCGCAAGGTGGGGGCCACGCTGCGGGACAGTGTATACAGCCAATACCTGTGGGCAATTGGAGAATTAAGCATGTCCGACCTGTGGATGGCGCGGGTTGCGCCGCTGGAGCTGATCTACAGGCCCACCGGGCAGAAGATCATGTTCCGGGGCGCGGACGACCCCATGAAGATCAAGTCCATCAAAGCGCCGTTCGGGTACATCGCCGTGACCCACTTCGAGGAGCTGGACCAGTTCGCCGGCCGGGCGGAGATTCGGAACATCCTCCAGTCGACGATGCGCGGCGGGGCG
>JAZSAA010000062.1:0-3835 GCA_045601625.1 Clostridia bacterium
CAAAAGAAATCCGTTAGGATTTCCTCCTCCACTAACCACTAAATACTAAATACTAACCACTGAAATTCTGATTTGTCGCCTCAGCGACAAATCAGAATTTATCTGTACCCTACTCCACCACAAACCTCTCCGTATACTCCCGACCCGCGGCGCGCAGCTGCGGGTCGTCGTGCAGGAGGGACCAGATGTCCGTGGCGCGGCATTCCCATTCAAAGCAGGGGTCTCCCCGCAGCGATGCGGCGCTGGAGGCGATGGGCAGCTTCGACCGGGCCTTCAGCTCGCCCAGCAGGTCCTCGGAACCCCGGCGGATGCCGATGAGCCGGGCGCAGGTGGGCGCGGGGATGGCCGCCAGCGCCGTCCGGTCGATGCCCAGCAGCGCGTGGGTCAGCATGCGGCTCAGCCGGGCGCGGGTGTAGCGCTTGCACTTCAGCCCGTCCAGCAGCGCTTCGCGCCCGGAGGCCTCCCGGCACAGCCGGTGGAGCCGGTGCTCAAGGCCCTCGCCCACGTCGGGCAGCGCCGCCAGCGCCTCCAGGGGCATCTGCCGCAGCCGGTACAGCAGCATGTCGTCCATCGGGTGCAGCACGTCCGGCTTCGCCCAGGACCGCGCCGCTTCGGGGATGGCTTCGAGGGCCGCGTCGACGTCTCCCCGGGCAAAGGCTGCGCGGATGGCGCCGGCCGAGGCGAACGCGCCCATGCCGTCGCCGTGATAGTCTCCCTGCCGGGGCACGGCCAGCGGCGTCATCCGGGAGCCGCTGGCCCCCATCGCCCGCAGGTATTCCACGGCCAGCACGGCGTTGGGGAGGTTGAGGGTCTCCGGGGGGATGCCGAGGTATTCCCCCGCCGCCTCGCCCCAGGCCCGGGCGTGGGACATGCCCGCGTCCAGCTTATGGGCGATAGCCCCGGACACGGCCTCCGGCTCGTCGTCCCGCAGCGTGGCAAGCACTTCAAGCTGCTTTATATCGGCGATCTCGCTGCCGAAGGACAGCACGTCCACGCCAAGGCCGTCCAATACCCCGACCCCGCCCCGGGCAAAGGCGTCCGCCGTGCGCACGGCGAACACTGTGGGCAGCTCGAACACGGCGTCCGCGCCGCAGGCCAGCGCCATGCGGGCCCGGTCCCACTTGGACAGGATCGCCGCCTCGCCCCGCTGGGTAAAGTGGCCCGCCATGCACACGCCCACCCGGCCGCACCCGGCAGCCCGGGTGCGGGCGATGTGCCAGGCGTGGCCGTTGTGGAACGGATTGTATTCGGCGATGATACCCGCGATTGTCATGCCCACGGATGCCTCCTGTCGGATGATTCGCTCCCATTATCGCATATTCCGCCCCGCCGCGCAAGCGATAAGTCAATCATAATTTAAATTGACGGCCGGGAGAATCGGGTTTATACTGTTTAAGAAGTCAACAATACCCGCACCGGAAGGATTGAAATGCCCATGAATTACGCAGAGGAATCGCTGAAAAAGCACGAGGAATGGCGCGGCAAGATCGAAGTGGTGGCCGTGCCCCCGGTCAAGACCAAGGACGACCTGTCCCTGGCCTACACCCCCGGCGTGGCCCAGCCCTGCCTGGAGATCCAGAAGGACATCGAAAAGAGCTACACGCTCACCCGCCGCTGGAACATGTGCGCGGTGGTCACCGACGGGACCGCCGTACTGGGCCTGGGCGACATCGGCCCGGAGGCCGGCATGCCAGTGATGGAGGGCAAGTGCGTGCTGTTCAAGGCCTTCGGCGACGTGGACGCCTTCCCGCTGTGCATCAAATCGAAGGACGTGGACGAGATCGTCAACACCGTCTACCTGCTCTCCGGCAGCTTCGGCGGGGTCAACCTGGAGGACATCTCCGCGCCCCGCTGCTTTGAGATCGAGCGCAAGCTGAAGGAGAAGTGCGATATCCCCATCTTCCACGACGACCAGCACGGCACGGCCATCATCACGCTGGCCGGCCTGATCAACGCGCTGAAGCTGGTGGGAAAGCAAAAGGACGGGATTCGCGTGGTCACCAGCGGCGCAGGCGCGGCGGCTACGGCCATCACGAAGCTTCTGCTGTCCTGCGGTGTAAAGGACGTGACCATGTGCGACCGCTCCGGGGCCATCTACGAGGGCCGGCCGGACCACATGAACCCCGCCAAGGTCGAGATGGCGAAGCTGACCAACCGCGAAAAGCGCGCCGGAAGCCTTGCCGACATGCTCGTGGGCGCGGACGTGTTCATCGGGGTGTCCGCCCCCGGCACCGTGACCGCCGACATGGTGAAAACCATGAACAGGGACGCCATCATCTTCGCCTGCGCCAACCCCACCCCCCCGATCTTCCCCCACGGGGCGAAGGCCGGCGGGGCGCGGGTGATTTCCACCGGCCGCAGCGACTTCCCGAACCAGATCAACAACGTACTGGCCTTCCCCGGCGTGTTCCGCGGGGCCTTCGACGTGCGGGCCCGGGACATCAACGAGCCCATGAAGATCGCCGCCGCCTACGCGCTGGCGGGCCTGATTGCAGACGACGAGCTGAGCGAGGAATACATCATCCCCGCCCCCTTCGACCCGAGGGTGAAGGACGCCGTAGCCAGTGCCGTAGCGCAGGCGGCGCGGGACAGCGGCGTGGCGCGAATCTGAACGCACGCCATATAACAGGCCCGGCAGTTCTGTGTCGCGCTCATCTGGTGGTATGTCACCTGTAATCGCCATGTACAGGTCCTTCGACTGCGCCGCTTCACGGCTGCGCTCAGGATGACAGGGGCATATATCTGCTGCGCGTTTCGGCCTCAGTCGGATCACAGCCTTTGGTGTCACGCAAACAGCAGGGGCGGCAATGTGCCGCCCCTGCTGTCGTTCCCTCATTGCGTCTGCGCCGCCGCGATCTGCGGGGTGGCCTTGTGCAATATGTCCATGAACTCCTCGCCGGTGATGGTCTCGTTCTCGTACAGGTACTTCGCCAGCGCGTGGAGCTGTTGTTTATTGTCCTGGAGGATCTTGTAGGCCTTGTCGTACTGGGTGGCGATCAGCCTGCGCACCACCTCGTCGATGCGGTTGGCGGTCTCGGCGGCGCAGGCCAGCGTGGTGTCGCCGCCCAGGTACTGGTTCGCCAGCTGCTCCATGGCCACCATGCCGAACTCGTCGGACATGCCGTAGCGGGTGATCATCGCCCGGGCCAGGCGGGTGGCCTGCTCGATATCGTTGGCGGCGCCGGTGGTGATCTGATTGAAGATCAGCGCCTCGGCGGCACGGCCGCCGGTGAAGGTGGCGATCTTGTTCTCCAATTCCTCCTTGGTCAGCAGGAAGTGCTCCTTCTCGTCCACCTGCATGGTGTAGCCCAGCGCGCCCGAGGTGCGGGGTATGATGGTGATCTTGTGCACCGGCGCGGATTCCGACTGCCGGGCCGCCACCAGCGCGTGGCCGATCTCGTGATAGGCCACTACCATCTTCTCCTTGTCGCTCATCACCCGGTTCTTCTTCTGGTAGCCGGCGATGATGACCTCCACGCTCTCCTCCATGTCGGCCTGGGTGACCTTCTTGCGGCCGTCCCGCACGGCCCGCAGCGCAGCCTCGTTGACGATGTTCGCCAGCTCCGCGCCGGAAGCGCCGGCCGCCGCCCGGGCCACCGCGTTGTAGTCGATGTTGCCCTGGGTCTGCACGTTCTTCGCGTGGACCTTCAGTATGGCCTCGCGGCCCTGGAGGTCGGGCAGCTCCACCGGCACGCGCCGGTCGAAGCGGCCGGGGCGCAGCAGCGCCGGGTCGAGGGACTCGGGCCGGTTCGTCGCGGCCAGGATCACCACGCCCTTGCTGCCGTCGAAGCCGTCCATTTCGGTCAGCAGCTGGTTCAGGGTCTGCTCCCGCTCG